>NZ_JAAVJD010000050.1 GCF_012033735.1 Streptomyces lonarensis
GGGCGGGGGCGCGGGGGGGCCGGTGGGGTGTGCGGGACGGGTGGTGCGGCCCCGGGAGGCCGCCGCCCGGCGGTGCGGCGGTTCCACCGCGGCGGGGACGAACGGGTGCGGGCGGCGGCGCGGGGGCCGGACGCGCGGCGTCAGGCCGGGTCGTTCGCGCCCGACCCGGCGAGGGTGCGGCCGGTGAGCGCGGCGGCGGCCCGGTCGAGGGCGGCCTCGGCGTCGGCCGGGCCGGGGGTGTCCCCGGCGAGGAAGGCGAACGCCAGGACTCGGCCGTCCGTGTGGACGACGGTGCCGCTGAGGGCGTTGACGCCGGTCAGGGTGCCCGTCTTGGCGCGGACCAGGCCGTTGCCGCCGTCGGTGGTCCGCCCGGTGAGGGTGCCGGTGAAGCCGGAGATCGGCAGGCCGGTGAGGACGGGCCGCAGCTCGGGCCGGTCGGGGTCGGCGGCGGCGGTCAGCAGGCCGGTGAGGGCGTGCGGGGTGAGCCGCCCGGCGCGGTCCAGCCCGCTGCCGTCGACGAGCCGGACGTCGGAGACGTCGATGCCGAGGTCGGCGAGCTGGGTGGTGAGGGCGGCGCCGACGCCCTTGAGGCTGGTGGGTTCGCCCAGCTCGACGGCGACGTGGCGGCCGAGCGCCTCGGCCAGGTCGTTGTCGCTGTCGGTCAGTATCCGCTCGACCAGGTCGGTCAGCGGCGCGGAGAGGTGGTGGGCGAGGCGCTCGGCGCCGTTGGGGGCCTCGGCCGGTACCGGCTCGTCGACCACCGTGACCCCGGCGGCGGCGAGTTCGTCGGCGAAGAGGGCGACGGTGTCGGCGGCGGGGTCGGCCGAGCGGGGCGCGGGGCCGCTGCCCGAGTCGTCGAGCCGGCCGGCGTCGATCATCAGCGAGGTCAGCGGGGCGATGTTGTCGTTGACGCCGATGGGGTGCCGCTCCTCGCGGCCGCCGTAGCGCTCGGTGTCGTAGCCGACCGCTACCTCGGTGACGGACCGCCGCTCCAGCGCCTCCGCGGTGTCGGCGGCGAGCTGCGCCACGTCCCGCGCGGTGAGCGTGGTGTCGGAGCCGCCGACCAGCACGACGCGGTCGGGGCCGCGGCCGCCGGAGTCCAGGACGGTGCGGGTCGCCAGCCGGTGGTCGGTGCCGAAGGTGTGCAGGGCCGTCGCGGCGGTGACCAGCTTGACGGTGGAGGCCGGCGCCATGGGGACGTCCGGGCGCTGTGCGAACAGCTCCTCACCGGTGGTCAGGTCCACCACGGACGCGCCGGGGCGGCGGCCGAGGCCGGGATCGGCGAGCAGGCCCGGCAGCGCGGCGACGAGCGCGGTGGTGTCGGCCCGGCGGGGGGCGTCGCCGCCGAGCGGGCCGAGCGGCACGAGGACGGCGTCGGCGCTCGGGCCGCGGCCGGGAGCGGCCTCCGGGGCGGCGTCGCCCTCCCGGGGCGGTGCGCCCGCGCCGGGGAGCCCCTCGCCGGAGCCGGGGTCGTCGGTGAGGTCGAACTGCTCGACCGGTACGGCGGCGGCGCGCTCCCCGGTGCGCTGTCCCGCGTCCCAGGGCCCGGCGAGCGAGACGGTGGCCGCCGCTGCCATCAGACCGGCGACGGCGGAGACCGCGGTCAGCCGCCAGGTGTCCCGGTGGCGCCGCGCGGCGGCCCCCCGTACCGGAATGTGCACCCTCCACCAGCCCCTTTCGCACGCACACCCTTGCGTGGGGGACACTTAACCACCTGATCGACCGCCCAGAAGTCTAAGGAGCCTCCCCGTGGAGTTCGACGTCACCATCGAGATCCCGAAGGGTTCGCGGAACAAGTACGAGGTGGACCACGAGACCGGCAAGATCCGGCTCGACCGCCATCTCTTCACCTCGACGGTCTACCCGGCGGACTACGGGTTCGTGGACAACACCCTCGGCGAGGACGGCGACCCGCTGGACGCGCTGGTCCTGCTCGACGAGCCGACCTTCCCGGGCTGCCTGATCCGCTGCCGCGCCATCGGCATGTTCCGCATGACCGACGAGGCCGGCGGCGACGACAAGCTGCTGTGCGTCCCCGCCTCGGACCCGCGGATGGAGCACCTGCGCGACATCCACCACGTCAGCGAGTTCGACCGGCTGGAGATCCAGCACTTCTTCGAGGTCTACAAGGACCTGGAGCCCGGCAAGTCCGTCGAGGGCGCCGACTGGGTCGGCCGGGTCGAGGCCGAGGCCGAGATCGAGCGCTCCTACAAGCGCCTGGCCGACGCCGGCGACAAGCACTGACCGCGCGGGCCCCGGCCCGTCCGCACGGCCCGCCGCACCGACGGCGGCCGTGCACCGCAGCGCCCGACGGGGGCGCCGCGCCCCACGGGGTGCGGCGCCCCCGTCGTCGTTCCCGCCGTCGTTCCCGCCCCCGCTCCAGGGTGGGCTCGCGGAGCCGATGGGGGGCGGCACGGGCCTGTGGGGAGGGCCGGGGTTCCGCCCGCTCGGTCGCCCGCCGTTCGGCGAACGGCGTCACCCGACCGCGCCACCGGCCCGCCCCACCTCGCGGGGGGGGGCGGGCCGGGCGGTGGTCCGGCGGGCCGGGTCCCGGGCCGACGCCGCGTCAGAAGCCGCGGGTGCGCTTCGCGCCGCGGCGGCCGAACGGCGTCACCAGCCCCGGGGTGCCGATGAACAACCGGGCGATCTCGTTGCCGAGGTTCACCCCGATGGCGATGGCGAGCGCCAGGCTGGCCGCTCGCAGCAGCTGCTGCCCGCCGGTGGCGATGTCGCCCTGGGCGAGGCCGAGCAGACCGAAGTAGGTCGCCCCACCGGGTAGCAGCGGGCCGATCGCGGCCGTCACGTACGGCAGTGACGAGGTCAGCCGGTACCGCGCCAGTAGCTGTCCGAAGAGGCCGACCAGGCCGGCGGCCACCAGGGTGGCGGCGAACGGCGACAGGTCGGCGGTGTCCCGCATCGAGGCGACGATCAGCCAGGCGACGCCGCCGTTGAGGGTGGCGATCACGACGGTGCTCTTGTCCTGCTGGAGCATCACGCAGAACGCGAGCGCCAGCAGCATGGCCGCGGCAAGCTGCACGGCGGGCCGGATCTTCGCCTCGACGGTCTCGGGGTCGAGGCTGACGCCGGAGACCTCGCCGATGTAGAGGATCGACAGCACGCCGAGCACGATGCCGGCGATGAGGAAGAAGACCTCCAGCATGCGGGCGGCGGCGGTGATGTAGTAGCCCGTCAGCCCGTCCTGCACGCTGGCGACCAGCGCTCTACCGGGGATCAGGGCGAACAGGCCGCCGGTGATGACGGCGGCCGCCTGGACGAGCCCCTGTTGCCCCGGGTGGACCGCCGCGAGCGAGACCCCTATGGCGGCGGGCGCCATCGCGGCGGCGACGAACTGGTAGAACTCCGGGAGTCCGCGGCTGGCCAGCACCCAGGCCATGCGGTCGCCGAGGATGGCGCCGATCACGGCGAGGGCGAAGACGAGGACGCCGCCGCCGACCAGCGTCGACGCGGCGCCGGCCAGCAGCCCGGCGGCGAGCGACAGCTGCATCTTGCTGTAGGGGTGGCGGTTGCGTCGGATGGTCGCCAGCCGGCCGTACGCCTCCTCCAGCGTGATGCTGCCGCCGTTGATGTCGTCGACCAGCCGGAAGACGGCGGCGAGCCGGTTGTAGTCGGTGCCGCGGCGCCGCACGGTGCGGCTGAGGGAGACCGGCGGGTCGACCAGCGACGGCTGGTGGGTGATGCCGATGAGGGTGAAGGTGACCGTCGCCTCACAGCGGTCGAGGCCGTAGGCGTGGGCGATGGCGAACATCGCGGTCTCGACGTCCTCCGCGCCCTCGCCGCTGGCGAGCAGCAGCTCGCCGATACGGAGCGTCAGGTCGAGGACGCGGGGCACCGGCAGCGGCGGTGTCTCCTCCTCGCCCTCGGGCGCCGGCGCGAGCTCCGGAGCGGGCCGCTCGGAGAGCGGCAGCCGGACCATGGTGCGCATCCGGTCGTGCCAGGGCAGCCCCTTCGCCAGCAGCGGGGAGCGGATGCCGTTGGCGGGGGTCGACGCCCAGTCGGCGTTGTAGCGGAACTCGCTGCGCGGTTCGGTCGGCGGGGTGGTCGTCAGCCCCTCGGGGACGATGAACCCCGAGGTCTGCTGCGCCTGCTCGGAGGGGGCCATGCCCTTGGGGAGGGAGAACTCCGAGCCCTGCTGACTCTGTTCGACGGATGGCAGCTCCAGCCCCTCGGGCACCGCGAACTCGGAGGTGTGGTGCTCCTCGTCGGGTGGCCGCAGCACGGGCATGAGCTGGGGCGTCGTCATGTCGTCGCGCTCGTCCCAGGGCGCGTGGTGGATCGGGGTACTGCCGGTACTGCCGGCACTGCCCGTACTGCCGCCGCCGGCTCCGCCGGAGGGGCGGGGGGCATCGGGTGCGGCGGGGCGCCCGGGGGTCCCGGTGGCGCCTCCGGAGGCCCCCGCGGGCTCGGAACCACCGCGGGAGGTGTCGCCGGAGGATGTGTCGCCGGAGGATGCGCGGGCAGACGCAGAACCGTTACGCCCGGTGGCAGAACCGTTACGCCCGGTTTCGGGGTGCTCGTTCTCCGCCCGGACCGCGGCTCCCTGGCGGTCCCCGCCGGAGCTGCCGGACCGGGCGTCAGTTCGGCGTTGACGTTCGTCAGTGCGATCTGCTGAACCGTTCGTGCGCCCGTGCCGACTCCTCTCGGCACCGTCTCCGGGGGTCCTCCCGGATGTCCGGTCGTCCGATCGACGCTGTCCGTTCCTCCCGGTGTTCTCACCAGGCGGCTTCTGCTCCCCGGCCACGTGTTTCGCTGCTCCTTCGGTCCGGCTGGCGCCGGTCGCGGTGGTCCGGCCCGTCGGGGCATGGCGCCGACGTCCCGGGGTGACCGCCGTCCGTCCGCGGCACTCCTCCCCGCCCGGCGGGCGCGGCCGGCGTCGGCTGTGCGCGAGCCGCGGCGCTCCGCCCCCGCGAGGTACCGCGTCCGGGGCCGCGACCACCTCGGACGCGAACTCCCAAACACCCGATGAGGGCCCATTCTCGTGAAGCATAGGATGAGCGGAGCCGCGGTGCCCGGGGGCCACCCCGGGCGCGGCCACATCCCCGGTTACCTCATCTACCGCTGAGTGGAGACCATGGCCATGACCTCGGAGGCCCCCTCGGAGGCCACGACCCCGGAGAAGAGCCCGGACAGCCGCGTGTTCAACGGCTTCCGCGGCTCCCTGATCGGTGTGGCCGAGGCGCTGCCCGGCATCAGTGGCGGCACCGTCGCTCTCATCGTGGGTGTGTTCGAGCGCCTCATCGGCGCCGCAAGCCAGCTGACCACCGCCATCCGGCTGCTGGTGACCGGCCAGGGCTGGCGCCGCACCGTGGCCGAGGTCAAGCAGGTCGACTGGGGCCTGCTCATCCCGCTGATGATCGGCATGGTCGTCGGCCTGCTCCTCAGCGCCCGGCTGCTCGCGCCGCTGGTCACCGACCACACGCAGTACGCCTACGCGCTCTTCTTCGGCCTGGTCATGGCCTCGCTGTGGATTCCCTACAGCGGCTCGGGGCAGCGGTGGAGCGGCGCCAACTACGGGGTCGCGCTGGTCTTCGCGGGACTCGCCTTCTGGCTGACCTCGCTCTCCGTGGCGGGTGCCGCGGACAACCCGCTGGTGGTGATCGGCTCCGGTGCCATCGCGGTGACGGCGCTGATCCTGCCCGGGCTCTCCGGCTCGTTCCTGCTCCTCGCGCTCGGCATGTACGAGCCGACCATGGACGCCCTCAACAACCGCGACCTCGCCTACATCGGCACCTTCGCTCTCGGCATGCTGATCGGCCTGGCGGTGGCGGTGAAGACGCTGCGCTGGCTGCTGGAGAAGTACCACCACATGACGCTGGTGGTCCTCACCGGTGTCATGGCGGGCGCGCTGCGCGCGCTGTGGCCCTGGCAGGGCCCGGAGGACGACCGGTCGCTGCACGCCCCGACCACCGACGTGCCGCAGACCGTGGGGCTGATGGTGCTCGGCTTCGTGATCGTGACCGTGGTCCTGGTCGTCGCGCACCGCAAGGAGAACCCGGCCCGCGGCCGCGGCCGCCACGCCCGGACGCCCTCGCGCCGCTGATCCGGCTCCGGCCCGGTGCCCGCGGCAGCGCCGCGCCCCGGGCCGTGACCGAGCTCACGCCTCCGCCCGTCCCGCTGCTGCGGGGCGGGCGGTGGTGCGTCTTGGGCGGTGGTGCGTCTTCGGCGGCGCGCTGGGGCGGGCGCCTGCTGCCGGTGCGCGACGGCGGGCGGGGGCGGGCGCCTGCCGGTCACTGGTCCAACATCGACCAGTCGGGCTCCGGGGCGGCTCCCGTCTCGAAGACCAGCTGGAACGCGCCCTTGCCGTCCACCGCTTCGCGGATGATGTCGGCGTGGCCGGCGTGGCGGGCCGCCTCCTCGATCAGGTGCAGCAGCCCCCAGCGCCAGGAGCGTGTGCCTCCCGGGTCCCAGGGCGCGGGCGGCTGGTCGAACGTCTCGTCCAGCGACGGCAGTGCCCGCACGATCTCCTCGGTGCGGCGCGCCACCTCGTCGGAGAGGACCAGCACGCCGGGCACGGTCTCGTCGGGGCCGAGGGCGAAGCTGCCCTCCCAGCGGCGGCGGGCGGCCGGGTCCCGGGGGTCGGCGGGGTGGCCGCTCATCATCGTGATCCAGTCCTGCTCGCCGACGCTCACGTGCTTCAGCAGGCCGGCGACGGAGAGGACGCTCGGCGTCGGGGTGCTGGTGGCCTGCTCGTGGGTCAGGCCGTAGACGGCTCGGCGCAGCCCGCCGCGCTGCGCGTCGAGGTAGGAGAGCAGCGCGCCGCGCTCGTCGCCGCGGGCCTCGGGTTCCACCACCGTGGGCATGAGGGTCACCTCGTCCGCTCGCTGGGGCGGCGGGCGTCACCGGCGCCCGCCCGGCTCCTTCGAGCGTAGGGCGGAAGCACCCCGCCCGCGCCTTCGGCGAGGGCGCGGGCGGGGTGAGGCGGGGTGAGGCCGACGGCGGGAGGGGCGCGGTGCGGTGCGCCGGGTGCGGGCGGCCCCCCGAGCCGCCCGCACCGCCGGCGCCCCCGCCCGGCCCGGCCCCGTGCCCGCCGCTCAGGCGGTGTGACGGGCGGCGTTGGCGACGATGGCGTCGCGCAGGTAGCGCGCCAGGCCGGGGGCGACGGCGTCGTAGGTGGCGGTGAACCGCTCGTCCGAGACGTACATCTCCCCCAGGCAGGCGTGCAGCTCGTGCCCGCACTCGTAGAAGCTGCCGCAGATCTGCTGCCGGTGCTCCTCCGCCAGCGCCATCCCCTGCTCGGAGTCGGCGGCGACGCCGTCGGCGAGCGCGGCGGCGATCCGCTGGTTGAGCGCGTCGGTCTCCTCCTTGATCCGCGCCCAGTCCTCCTTGGTGTAGGAGCCGGTGCGCCGCTGGGACTCCTCCCAGGCGGCGGTGTCGCCCCAGCGCTGCTCGGCCTCGGTCTCGTACTCCTCGGAGTACGTCTCCCCGAAGACCTCGAACTTCTCCTCCGGCGTGAGCTGGATTCCCATCTTCTTCGCCTCCATGGCGTGTTCCACTGCGGCGGCCATGCGTTGCAGCCGCTCGATCCGGTCCGTCAGCAACCGGTGCCGTCGCCGCAGCTCGGCGACGGGGTCGATCCCGGGGTCGTCCAGCAACGGTGCGATCTCCTCCAGCGGGAAGCCGAGCTCCCGGTAGAAGAGGATCTGCTGGAGGCGGTCGAGGTCGGTGTCGTCGTAACGGCGGTGGCCGGCCCGCGACCGGCCGCCGGGGCGCAGCAGCCCGATCTCGTCGTAGTGGTGCAGGGTGCGCACCGTGACGCCCGCCAGTTCGGCGACGCGTCCCACGGAGAGTCCTCGCTCCGTCATCGCCCCTCCTTCTCCCGTGCCCCGGGCACCGGTGTTCCGTACCGCCGGCGCACTCGGGGCGCCGGCTCGCACCACGGTGCCCCCTCACGCCGCGTGAGGTGCAAGCACGAGCGGGCCGGGAGCCGGCGGTGACCTCGCGGAGACGTGCGGTGACCCCGGTCGCAACGGGCGGGCCCACCGCTTCGAGCCGCGACGGGACCGCGCTATCGTCCTCCGGTGCCATCGACCCGAAATCGGTCATTCCCACCGTACGGACACCTGCCGTGAGCCGCCCGCGCGGTCGGCGGCGGCATCCGGCGCAGCTGGTGATCGCGGGATTCGCCGCGGTCCTCGCGCTGGGTACCTTCCTGCTCTCCCTGCCCGCGGCGGCGGTCGACGCCGAGGGGACGAGCGTGGTGGACGCGCTGTTCACGGCGACGTCGGCGCTGTGCCTGACCGGGCTGGTCGTGGTGGACACCGCCACCAACTGGTCGGGGTTCGGGCACGGCGTCATCCTGGTCCTGATCCAGCTCGGCGGCATCGGCATCCTGACCTTCGCAACGCTGCTGGTCATGATGGTCTCCCACCGCATAGGGCTGCGGACCCGGCTGACCACGGCGGCCGAGACGAAGACGCTGGGGTTGGGGGACGTCCGCGGGGTGGTGCGCGGCGTGGTGCTGCTGAGCCTCTCCATCGAGGCTCTGACGGCGGCGGTGCTCGTTCCGCGGCTGGCCGTGGCGTACGACACGGAGTGGTCGCGGGCACTGTGGCTCGGCATCTTCCACTCGGTCTCGGCCTTCAACAACGCCGGCTTCGCGCTATGGTCCGACAGCCTGACGCAGTTCGTCGGGGACCCCTGGATCTGCCTCCCGATAGCCGTGGCGTCGATTCTCGGCGGGCTCGGTTTCCCGGTGCTGTTCGAGATCGGGCGGCGCTACACCAAGCCGGGCGGGTGGACCATGCACACCAAGATCGTGCTGTGGGCGAGCGGTGGCTTCCTGCTGGGCGGTGCGGTCTTCGTGACAGCCCTGGAGTGGGGGAACGCGGCGACCCTGGGGCCGCTGCCGGTCCAGGAGAAGGTGCTCGCCGGTTTCTTCCAGGGGACGATGCCCCGGTCCGCGGGGTTCAACAGCATCGACATCAGCGCGATGAACTCCGCCACCTGGCTCGGCATGGACGTGCTGATGTTCATCGGCGGGGCGAGCGCGGGCACAGCCGGCGGTATCAAGATCACCACCTTCGCGGTGCTGCTGTTCGTGATCTACGCGGAGGTCCGCGGCGAGTCGTCCGTCAACATCTTCGGCCGGCGTCTCCACGGTGATGTCCAGCGCCAGGCGCTCACCGTCGTGCTGCTGTCGGTGGCGGGGGTGGTGGGCTCGACCGTGGTGTTCATGGTCTCGACGACCTTCACCCTCGACCAGGCGCTGTTCGAGGTCATATCCGCCTTCTGCACCGTGGGGCTCTCGACGGGGATCACGGCGGAGTTGAGCGACCCGCACAAGGTCCTCCTCTCGCTGCTGATGTTCGTCGGGCGGCTCGGCCCGGTGACCATCGCCTCCGCGTTGGCGCTCCGCCGGCGCGTCCGTCTGTACGAACTTCCCGAGGAGCGACCCCTCATTGGCTAGGAAACGCAGCAGCAAGTCGCGGCGCATCGCCGCCAACGACTCGGTCGTCGTGATCGGTCTCGGACGGTTCGGCCGGTCCCTCGCCACCGAGCTGGTGGAGGAGCACACCGAGGTGCTCGGCATCGATCTGGACGCCGACACCGTCCAGTCGATGTCCGGTGTGCTGACGCACGTCGTGCGGGCGGACTCCACCAAGGAGGAGGTGCTGCGGCAGCTGGCCGTGCACGAGTTCACGCGGGCCGTGGTCTCCATCGGCACCAACCTGGAGGCCAGCATCCTGACGGCCTCGCTCCTCGTCTCCTTCGGCATCCCCGATGTGTGGGGGAAGGCGACCAGCGAGGCGCACGGGCGCATCCTCTCCCAGCTCGGCGTGCACCACGTGGTCTACCCGGAGCACGACATGGGGCAGCGGGTGGCCCACCTCGTACGGGGTCGGATGCTGGACTACATCGAGTTCGAGGACGACTTCGCACTCGTCAAGACCCGCACCCCCAGCGAGATGGCCGATCGGACGCTCGCGCAGAGCGCGATCCGCACCCGGTTCGGCCTCACCGTCGTCGCCGTGAAGCGGCCGGGCGAGGGGTTCACCTACGCCACCGCCGACACCGTGCTGCGCCCCGACGACACGGTGATCGTGGCGGGGCGTACCGAGCAGACGGAGCGCTTCAGCGAGCTGCACTGAGCCGCCCCTGAAGGGCGCTGCCGCGCGCGGCGGCAGCGCCCGACGCGGCTCGCCCGGGCCGCGCACGGCGGTGCGCGGCGGGGCGGTGCGCGGCGGGGCGGGGCGTCATCCCGCGTCGGCCCGCCGCGCCCCGGTGGCTCCGGGGTGGCTCACGTCGGTGGCTCGTCCCGGACGTCCTCGGCGCCCCGTGCGTCCGGTGCGTCCTGCCCCGCCGGCACGACCGCTGCGGGCGGTGTCGGCGGAAGGCCGCTGCCGGTGCCGGCACCCGCGCCGGGGCCGGTGCGCAGGGCGTCGAGGACGGCGCGGACGGCGGCGCGGGGCGGGGAGCCGCAGCGGACGGCGGCGGTGATGGTGCGGGTGACGGGCGTCGCCAGCTCGCGGGTGGCGACCCGGTAGCGCGGGTCGACGGCCAGCGCCGGCAGCAGCGCGACGGAGAGCCCGGCCTCGACGTGCTGCAACGCCATCATGTAGTTGCCGAACCGGCAGGCCACCCGGGGTTCGAACCGGGCCTGGCGGCAGAGGCGCAGCGCGACGTTGGCCATGTAGGTCTGCGGCATGTCGAACGACCAGGCGTGGTCGGCGTAGGCGGCGAGGTCGGCGCCGCCGCGCCCGGCGGCCGGGTCGTCCGGCGGCACCACCAGCAGGACGGGTTCGGTGGCGAGCGGGACGAGGTCGAGGTCGTCCCCGAGCGGCTGTTCGTCGAAGTCGGTGGTGGTGATGACGATGTCCGCCTCGCCGACGCGGAGCGCGGGGACGCTCTCGTGCGGTTCCAACTGCACCAGCTGGATGTCGAGTTGCGGGTGGGCGGCGGCGAGGCGGGTCACTGCCGGGACGGCCATGGTGTGCAGGGCGCTCTGGAACGCGCCGAGGACCACCGGCCCGGCGGGTTCGTCGCCGAAGCCGCGCAGCTCCGCCTCGACGTCGGCCATGTGGTCGAGCAGGGCGCGGGCGCGGCGGGCGAGGATCAGCCCGGCCGAGGTCAGCCGCACCCGTCGCCCGGTGCGCTCCAGCAGCTGGGTGCGGGTCTCGCTTTCCAGGACCGCCAGCTGCTGGGAGACGCTCGACGGGCTCATGTTGGCGGCGTGGGCGACCGCCCGGACGGTGCCGAGGGTGTCGAGCTGGCTGAGCAGCCGCAGCCGCCACGGGTTCATCATCGCCCCATTGTGGCGGTCTGCGCGGGGCTGCGCTGTTCGGCTGTTCCGAACAGCAGCGGCCGAAATGTGTGATGGACGCGTTCTCGGGGGCGCCTCTACCGTCGGGAGCATGACGACCGCGAAGCCTGCCGCCGCCCCGTCCGCCGACACGTCCGCCGTCCCGGCCGCCGACCCGGCCGCCGACCGGTCCGGGGCCTTCTGGAACGACGCCGACCGGCACCTGATCCGGTACGGCTCCGCCTTCACGCGGGAGATCATCGAGAGCGCCGAGGGGAGCTTCGTCACCACCGCCGAGGGCCGTCGCATCCTCGACTTCACCTCGGGCCAGATGAGCGCGATCCTCGGCCACTCGCACCCCCGCATCGTGGAGACGGTGCAGCGCCAGGTCGCCTCGCTGGACCACCTGTACAGCGGGATGCTCAGCCGCCCGGTGGTCGACCTCGCCCGGCGGCTCGCCGGGACGCTGCCCGACCCGTTGGAGAAGGCGCTGCTGCTGACGACGGGCGCGGAGTCCAACGAGGCGGCGGTCCGGATGGCGAAGCTGGTCACCGGCAAGCACGAGATCGTGTCGTTCGCCCGCTCCTGGCACGGCATGACGCAGGCGGCGGCCTCCGCGACGTACAGCGCGGGCCGGAAGGGCTACGGTCCGGGCGCTCCCGGCAACTTCGCGATTCCGGCGCCCAACCCGTACCGGCCCGACTTCACCCACGCGGACGGTTCGCTAGACTGGCGCCGCCAGTTGGACTTCGGCTTCGACCTGATCGACGCCCAGTCGACCGGCAGCCTCGCCGCCTGCCTGGTGGAGCCGATCCTCAGCTCCGGCGGCATCATCGAGCCGCCGCCGGGCTACTTCGCGGCGCTGCGCGACAAGTGCCGCGAGCGGGGCATGCTGTTGATCCTGGACGAGGCTCAGACCGGGCTCTGCCGCACCGGCACCTGGTACGCCTTCGAGCGGGACGGGGTCGTCCCCGACATCCTCACCCTCTCCAAGACGCTCGGCGCCGGCCTGCCGCTGGCGGCCGTCATCACCAGCGCGGAGATCGAGGAGCGGGCGTACGAGCGGGGCTTCCTCTTCTTCACCACGCACGTCGCCGACCCGCTGGTGGCGGCGGTCGGCAACACCGTGCTGGACGTGCTGACCGAGGAGCGGCTCGACGAACGCGCCCGAACGCTCGGGGAGTTCCTGCGCAAGGGGCTGACGGAGATCGCGGAACGCCACCCGGTGGTCGGCGATGTGCGCGGCCGGGGGCTGCTGGTCGGCCTGGAGCTGGTCAGCGACCGCGAGACCAAGCAGGGGTCGGACGAGCTGGGGGCGCGGGTCACCGAGCGGTGCCTGGCGCTGGGGCTGCACATGAACATCGTCCAGCTGCCCGGCATGGGCGGGGTGCTCCGCATCGCGCCACCGCTGACGGCGACGGAGGAGGAGCTGGCGCTGGGGCTCTCCATCCTGGACGAGGCCATCGCCGGAGGCTGAGCACCCGGGCCGGGCGGGCGAACGAGTCCGGCGCGGAGGCGGCGCGGGGCGACGAGCAGCGCGGCGGGCAGTCCGGTCGAACGGGGGCGGACCGCCCGCCGCGCACCGCGCCGGTAGTGTCCGGTGCAGCCCCCGGCACCCCCGGCACCCCCGGCGGACCACGCCGGCCCAGCCGGCCTCGGGCCACACCGTTCTCCGCAGCGAGGAGCCCGCCATGCCCCCGCCCCCGAACCCGCCCCCGACCGAGAATCCCGGCGGCGACGAGGCGCGAACGCCGCCGCCCCTGACGGACGACGAGCGGACGATGCTGCGCGGCTTCCTCGACGGCCAGCGGGCCACCCTGCTCCGGAAGTGCGCCGGCCTCTCCGACGACCAGCTCCGCGCCCGCCCGGTGGCGCCGTCCGCCCTCACCCTGCTGGGGCTGCTGCGGCACCTCGCCGAGGTGGAACGGGCATGGTTCCGCCGGGTCTTCGAGGACAACGGCCTCCCGCTCGTCTGGTCGGACCGGACTGACTTCCAGGCGGCCTACGACGCGTCGCGCTCCACCCACGCCGAGGCGCTCGCGGCGTGGGAGGCGGAGGTGGCGCACTCGCGCCGCATCGAGCGGGCTGCGGCGTCGCTCGACGTGACCGGGGTGCAGCCCAGGACCGGGCAGACCGTCTCGCTGCGGCTGTCGACCGTGCATGTCCTCACCGAGTACGCGCGCCACAACGGCCACGCCGACCTGCTCCGCGAGGCGACCGACGGCGCCACCGGCGCCTGACCCGCCGAGCGCCCTCCGACGGCTCCCCCACGCCGTCGCCGCTTCGCCCTGTCCGGCCGGCCCCGTCCGCACAGTCCGGGCCGGCCCCGCACCCGCCCCCGGAGAGCCCACCGCGCACCCTGCCGGACACCCCGCCGCGCACGTCCGGTCACCGACGGCGAGATCCGCCCCCGCCCGGCAGGGGCACCTTCGCGCACGGGCCCGCTCCGAGATATCTTGACGTCAAGCAATGTTGCAGACGTGGAGCGGAGTAGCGGTGACTGACTCGACCATCATCTACACCCATACCGACGAGGCACCCGCCCTGGCGACGTACTCGTTCCTGCCGATCGTCCGCGCCTACGCGGCGACGGCCGGGGTCGGCGTCGACCGTCGGGACATCTCGCTGGCCGGCCGGATCATCGCCCACTTCCCCGAGCGTCTGGCCGAGGGCCAGCGGATCGAGGACGCCCTCGCCGAGCTGGGCGAGCTGGCCAAGACCCCCGGCGCCAACATCATCAAGCTGCCGAACATCTCGGCCTCCATCCCGCAGCTCAAGGCCGCCGTCGCCGAGCTCCAGGCGCAGGGCTACGACCTGCCGGACTTCCCCGACGAGCCGAAGACCGACGAGGAGCGCGACATCCGCGCCCGCTACGGCAAGGTGCTCGGCTCGGCCGTGAACCCGGTGCTGCGCGAGGGCAACTCCGACCGCCGCGCCCCCGCCTCGGTCAAGAACTACGCCAAGGCCCACCCGCACCGCATGGGCAAGTGGAGCTCCGACTCCAAGACCAACGTCGCGCACATGACCGGTGACGACTTCCGCTCCACCGAGAAGTCCGCGGTCGTCGAGAACGCCGGCGACCTCCGCATCGAGCTGCACGGCGACGACGGCTCCACCACCGTGCTGCGCGAGTCGGTGCCGGTCCAGGCCGGCGAGGTCGTCGACTCCGCCGTCATGCGCGTCGCCGTCCTCCGCGAGTTCCTCGCCGCGCAGGTCGCCCGTGCCAAGGCCGAGGGCGTGCTGTTCTCCGTGCACCTCAAGGCCACGATGATGAAGGTCTCGGACCCGATCATCTTCGGCCACGTGGTCCGCGCCTTCTTCCCGAAGACCTTCGCCGCCCACGGCGAGACCCTTGCCGCCGCCGGCCTCACCCCCAACGACGGCCTGGGCGGCATCCTCAAGGGTGTCGAGTCCCTGCCGAACGGCGCCGAGATCAAGGCGTCCTTCGACGCCGAGCTCGCGGACGGCCCGGAGCTGGCCATGGTCGACTCCGACCGCGGCATCACCAACCTGCACGTCCCCAGCGACGTCATCGTCGACGCCTCCATGCCGGCGATGATCCGCACCTCCGGCCACATGTGGGGCCCGGACGGCGGCGAGGCCGACACCCTGGCCGTGCTGCCCGACAGCAGCTACGCCGGTGTGTACCAGGCCGTCATCGAGGACTGCCGCGCCAACGGCGCCTTCGACCCGGCGACCATGGGCACCGTGCCGAACGTCGGCCTCATGGCGCAGAAGGCCGAGGAGTACGGCAGCCACGACAAGACCTTCGAGATCCCCACCACCGGCACCGTCCGCGTCACCGACGCCGACGGCAACGCCGTGCTGGAGCACGCGGTCAGCGAGGGCGACATCTGGCGCATGTGCCAGACCAAGGACGCCCCGATCCGCGACTGGGTGAAGCTGGCCGTGACCCGCGCCCGCGCCACCGGCGACCCGGCCGTCTTCTGGCTGGACGAGACCCGCGCCCACGACGCCAACCTGATCGCCAAGGTCACCACGTACCTGGCCGACCACGACACCGACGGTCTCACCATCGAGATCAAGGCGCCGGTCGACGCCACCGCGTACTCCCTGGACCGCATCCGCCGCGGCGAGAACACCATCTCCGTCACCGGCAACGTGCTGCGCGACTACCTGACCGACCTGTTCCCGATCCTGGAGCTGGGCACCAGCGCCAAGATGCTGTCGGTCGTGCCGCTCATGAACGGCGGTGGCCTCTTCGAGACCGGCGCCGGCGGCTCCGCCCCGAAGCACGTGCAGCAGCTGACCAAGGAGAACTACCTCCGCTGGGACAGCCTCGGCGAGTTCCTGGCGCTGGCCGTCAGCTTCGAGCACCTCGCGCAGACCACCGACAACGCCCGCGCGCAGGTCCTGGCCGACACCCTCGACCGGGCGACCGCGACCTTCCTCAACGAGGACAAGTCGCCGAGCCGTCGCATCGGTGGCATCGACAACCGCGGCAGCCACTTCTACCTGGCGCTCTACTGGGCGCAGGAGCTGGCGAAGCAGACCGAGGACGCCGCGCTGGCGACCGCCTTCGGCCCGCTCGCCGAGACCCTGTCGCAGCAGGAGGAGACCATCGTGGCCGAACTGGCCGCGGTGCAGGGCCACGCCGCGGACATCGGCGGCTACTACCAGCCCGACTTCGACAAGGCCACCGCCGTGATGCGCCCGTCGAAGACCTTCAACGACGCGCTGGCCACCCTCGGCTGACGCGGGTGGGGGTGGCGGGGCGGGGGCTTGCTCTCCGGCCCCGCCGCCCCGCACCACCGTTCCACCGCTCCACCGCCGACGGCGGGGAAGGCACCCCGACAGGGACCGCCTCCCCCCGCCGTCGGCGCGTGCGGGCGGGGGTGCGAGCGGGGCGCTGCCGAAGGCAGCGGACGCGGGCGCGTCGACTCTGACAAGATGCCGCCATGACCTCCGCGACCGACAGCAAAGGATTTGCAAAGCCCCTCTAACACCCCAGGTCGCGAAGGGTGTTCCCCGCGCAGGCGGGGGTGGTCCGGGCACGGGCAGGCTCATCCTGCTCGCCATCGCGTGTTCCCCGCGCAGGCGGGGGTGGTCCGAGAAGATCAGCCCACAGCTGCAAATGGAAGCGGTGTTCCCCGCGCAGGCGGGGGTGGTCCGCAGGAGCTGATGACTGTGATCACCGTACCCACGTGTTCCCCGCGCAGGCGGGGGTGGTCCGCACCCCCGGTCGGGAGGGCGTCCGGTGCGCCGAACGCTCCCCGCCTGGCAGCTGCTGCCTCATGCGTCGCGGCACACGTTTCCGCGGGGGGCTTGGCGACGCGCAGTACCAAGGCTGTCGGCGCGATACCACGGGTTGACCGTTCGCCGAAGTGGACAGGCTGTTCGTGTTGAACGGGGGCCGATTACGCGCACGAAAGATCGGCAAGGAGGTCGCTTTGCCAGTCCCATACCGTGGCCTGATCCTCGACTTCGGCGGCGTGCTCACCACGCGAATGCGATTGAACGGGCGGGCGTTCGAGCGAGCAGAGGGGTTGACCCCGGGCGCGTATTCTGCGGCGCTTACTGAACATCCCGATGGCGTTGCGGTCTACGCCGCGCTGGAGGTCGGTGAGGCAACGCAGGAAGACTGGAACCGAGTCATCGGCGGCATCCTCTGCATCGACCCGACCGACCTGATGCGGCGCGCCCTGGCCAATCTGCACCCGGAGCCTCAGATCGTCGCCGCCGCGGAACGCGCTCGCGCGGCGGGGATCAAGGTGGCCATGCTCAGCAACTCGTTCGGCATCGAGCCCTATAACCCGTACGAAGACAAGGGCATCTGGACAGACTTCTTCGATGCTGTGATCTTGTCGGAGCTGGAAGGCGTGCGAAAGCCGTCGCCGCTCATCTACCAGCGGGCGCTAGCAGCACTTGGTCTGAGCGGTCCCGAGTGCGTGTTCGTTGACGACCACGCACACAATCTGCCGCCCGCCGAGGCCCTGGGCATCCGCACCGTGCACCACACGACTGATCCCACGGGTACGGCCGCCATCCTCGACTCGCTTCTTCCCGACCCGGCCCCTGCCTGAATCAACGCGGGCGCGTGCTCCCGACGCGAGCGGGGGTGGACCGTTCGGCGCCCCGGTAGCAGAACGCGTCCTCACGTGGTGCTACTGGTGCGGTGCGTGCCTGGTTCCGGTCGGCCCTGCAGTGTCTTCCTCAGCCGCGGTGAGGATGAGCCGTCCCTCGACTCCTGCTTCGACGACCTTGACCAGTACCGTGCTCGCGTCGTCAAAACGCAGGGTGAAGTGCGGATCGAGCTGCATCAGGAGCTCGAATCTTTCCCTGTCGTCCGCGGCCAGGGGAGGTTCGAGGGTCGCCTCGGACGTCCAGGTGTCTCCGGCGGCACGGACCGCGACCTCCACACGAAGCCCGCCCAGACAGGTCGATCGATTGACCCACCACTCAAGCGTCGCGGCGCCCTCGTAACTGTTCAAGGTCCAAGTATCGCAGGGGAGCTGACAGATCTTGGACCAGAAAAATGGGGCCCGGCTTGCGGGTAGCTTCCTCGACTCGCAGGCGAGGGGCGGTCGGACCGATGGGTGGCCCCTCAAGGGGACGACATACGCGAAAACCCCGCCCTATGCTGGCAGGCGCCAACCAAAACCAGCAGGACGGGGAATGTCGTGCCTGACTCTACCCTGCCCGGCGACCGCCTCAAAAGAGCGCGGATGAGCCGCGGCTACACCCAGGAAGACCTCGCCAACCGCGCCGAGCTCTCGCTGTCATTGATCAAGAAGGCCGAGCGGGGCGGCACCCTGCGCTTGGAGACGTACCACCGGATCGCGCGCGCCCTCGGCGTGCGTACCTCCGCGCTGCTGGAGGAAAGCGGCCCGCCTCATGCTCGGCGCCGTGCCGACGACCAGGACCGGCTGGATCTGGTGCCGCTGCGTCGCGCAATCGCTCCCCCTGAAACGCCGTCGGGCCGACTGCTGTGGCAGGACGACAGTGCGCCCGAGGTCCAGCGACTACGAACCACCGCGTCGGCACTGAACTCGGCGTACCACGCAAACGACTATGGCCGGGTCGCCGAACTACTCCCACCGCTACTCCTGTCGGCACACCTCGCCGTGGCGCACTTCTCGGGTACCGGAGAGGCAGCGGACGCCCTACGCATCCGCGCAGACCTGCTGACCCAGGCCGGGCGGTTTCTTACGCAGCTCAGGTCATTCGACCTGGCACACATGGCCCTGCGGGAGGCGTTGCGCGACGCGCGGACAGCAGGCACCCCCCTGCTCGGTGGCGCGGCCACCTACATCCAGGGGTGGGCGCTTATCCGCGAGGGCCGTCTGGACGAGGCGGAGGCGCTGACCTCCCAGGCCGCGGAGGAGATCGAGCCTCGCATCTCCCGAGCCAGCCGAGACGAGCTGGCGGTATGGGGCCGGCTGTGGGACAAGGCCGCTGCAGCCGCCGCTCGCAACAATCGGCCGAACGAGGCCCGGGAGATGCTGCGACTGACCCGCTCCGCCGGTGCTGCGGTCGGAGAGCGCGGTGGCGGAGAACGCTACGCGACAGGGAAGTTGACCGCGGCGTCAGTGCTGTTCGCCACCGCGGAGGCAGCAGCGGTCGCCGAACACCCTAAGCGGGTACTGCTGCTCTCCGAGCGGATCACCCGCACCGGGCAGGCACCGACGAGCAACATGCTGAACCGGCATCTGCTGGACGTGGCGCACTCGCACATGATGCTGCGAGAGCGAAGAGAGGCCGAGGGCATCCTGTCGGGCCTGGCAAAACAGGCGCCGGACTGGTTGCGGCATCAGCAGATGGCGGCGGAGACGTTCGCGGATGTGCTGGCTTCATCAGGCCGTTTGACGAGCCGCCAGCGCGAGTTGGCGGCCTTCTTCGACACTCCCTAAGCCACCTCAGGGATCACGGGGCGTGCACTCTCGGTCGCAGTGGCGAACCGAAAGTACACGCCTCGTCTCTGTTACGACGCATAGACGGATCGTAGCGTTCTTGCGGTACCTGCCAACCGAGGAGCCCGCCGATGCCCGAGCCTGTCCCTTTGCCTTTACGACACCCCCGAGTACACGCGCAAGCAAGTCCCGCCGCCCTGGACCAGGGGCCACAGAGCCCCTCAGCCGAGCTGCCCGTGCAGGTTCGTGCCGTCACGGGCCGTCGCGTGAGTAGGACCGTGCACCTCTCGTTGAAGGAGCGGCGGCATCTCACCGGCCGGACACCCTCGGGCGCCAACGCTGCGTGGGCTGCAACCGTCGGCCTGAGTCACTCAGTGCGCGGAGAACGCCGTGCCGGGGACGTGCACCCCGGCGCCCACGCCAGCCTCAAGAAGCGCCACCCCAGCGGTATATCGACCACGCGTAGCACCAGGGACCGCATGGAGATCGACGAGGGGTGATCAGCATGGAAGCGCGCACCAGTGCGCAGCTCAACCGGAGGCAGAGCCTTACCGACGCTGCGGCGGGCGTGTATCGATCTGCTCCCTGCCACATCGGTCAGCACGCCGAGTGCCCTGACGCCCTGCCGCAGGGCGCGGAGACCAACTCACACCGGGACGACAGCCCGCCCGGTGTGACGTTCGAACGGTGCGTCTGCACGTGCTCGCACGCCTGAGGTCACGGCAGCGACCGGTCTGCCGCCACCTGCCTCCCGTTCTCAGTCCGGTCGTCCTGCCCGCCGACGCGGTGCACGTAGGTGACGTGGTCATCATCGGAGGCCGAGCACAGCGAGTCCTCGACGCACGGCGGACCTACACCGGCGTACAACTCGGCGGCCGGACCTGGCGCGTGGGAGTACCGCACGGCACTCCGATGACGGTAGTCCGCGCCATAACGCTCTCACCGCCGGTCACTCCAGAGCAGCCCCGGCGGCCCTGGTGGCGGCGCCACCGCCGCTGACCCGCCCGCACCCGAGCCGCCGCAGCAGCTCCTCCACCCCGCCCCGGGCTCTCCGGCCACGGCGGCCACATTCCCGCGCCGGCCGAGGTGACCACCACCCGGCTCCCCCGCTGCCCCTCGGCCGGCGCGGCACCACCCGCCCCAGGGCACGCCCGTCACGACGACAGCGACGACCTCACGAAGTGACCGCCGGAAAGCACCCGTGCACGCCACCGGAACCCCGGGCCACGCATGTTTCCGGACTTGCGCCCTGGAGCGCACCACTGATCTGAACTCAACACGCGAGGCCCCCGTTTGCGGCGAACGGCGCGCACCGCCCGCGGAGTGAAGCGCCGCGGACTGCCCAGCGCCTCTGGCAAGATGCCGGTATGACCCGATCGATCGATGGCAAAGGATTTGCAAAGCCCTCCTAACGCCCCAGGTCGCGAAGGGTGTTCCCCGCGCGAGCGGGGGTGGTCCGGCCGCGCACGCGGTTCGGGACGGCCGGCTGTAGTGTTCCCCGCGCGAGCGGGGGTGGTCCGTGGCGGGTGTGGTGACTCCGGGCTCGCCGCCGGTGTTCCCCGCGCGAGCGGGGGTGGTCCGGTGCCGGTCTCTCCTACCGAGAGACCCAGCAGGTGTTCCCCGCGCGAGCGGGGGTGGTCCGGAGCCGCGCAAGGTCGGCACGAAGCCGGAGCAGTGTTCCCCGCGCGAGCGGGGGTGGTCCGATGTCCCATGTCTCCGTGTGACCACACGCGTGGTGTTCCCCGCGCGAGCGGGGGTGATCCGGAGGAGCTGGACCCGCCGTGGGTGCTCACCAGGTGTTCCCCGCGCGAGCGGGGCGGCCTGAGGAGGGGCCTGCGGGCCTGGTCTTCTCTGCGCCAACGGCGGAGCGGTAGGCCGCAGGTGCTATGCGGTGGGCGTGGGGGCAGGGCCGTCGGCTTGTAGGACGACAGCAGTTCCAGAGATGGTTCGGTCTTCATGCATGGTGATCGTTCGGCCGGGCTGAAGGTGCCGCCACTGCGAGGGGTCAAGGGGAGCGAGTCGCACCGAGGTTCGTTCGCCGGGGCCCAGGAAGGGTGCGTACTCGACCCAGACGCGCGCGATGTCGAGGGTCGGTTCGCCGGTCGGGGTTCGGTTTCCGATGCTCCACATCGGCCGGAGAACGCCGGCTCCGGAGAAGGAGGTCTGCCGTCGGCCCTCGTAGGCCGGTCGGACTGTGAGGTCAGCTCGGATGATCCCGTCGCGGAGTTCATTGCAGCGCCAGTGGCACCAAGCGGCACTGTTCGTCAACTGCATCTGCTCAGCGGCCGCGGCCAGCATCTTCCAGAAGCTGAGCGGAAGCGGGCGGATGTCGCCAAGTTCCTCCAGCATATCGAGGGCCACCTCCCACTCATCGTGGGTGAGGTGGTCCCAGACATCGTTGATCGTGATGTCGTTCTCGGTGGCGATCGCTTCGGGGACCAAACGGGCAGCGGCTTCAAGCAGCCGGACGACATCCATCCCCTGATTCTGAGCCACCACACCCTGGCACCGCCACGGCTGACCGCGCTGACGATAGAGCAGCTCGCGACCTCGGCCGTACCCGGCTCGACCTGGGCCGTACCGGCTGGTCGTCGCAACGTCGGAGACCGCGTGTTCGGTCAGAGCGGTCAATCTGTGGCGATCAACGGCGCCGATGATGGGGAGATGGGGGCGCCGGTGCGGGCCCCGGCGGGGGCAGCCTGCGGCTCGCCCGCCCGCCGCCGTTGGCGGGCGGTCAGAGGAAGGCGCCGCCGGAGACCTCGATGCGTTGGGCGGTGACCCAGCGCAAGCCGTCGGTGGCCAGGGTGGCGATGGCGTCGCCGATCTCCTCGGGTTCGCCGACACGGCCGAAGGCGGTCTGTCCGGCGAGCACTTGGCGCATCTCGGCGTTGTCCCGCATCGCTCCCCCGTTGAAGTCGGTGGCGGTCGGCCCGGGGGCGATGGAGTTGACGCGGATTCCGCGCGCGCCGAGTTCACCGGCGAGGGTGCGGCTGAGGGCTTCGACAGCGGCCTTCGAGGCGGAGTAGACCGAGGTGGCGGGGCTGGTGTGGCGGGTCAGCGACGTCGAGACGTTGATGACGCTGCCGCCCTGGGCCAGCAGGGGCGCGACCGCCTGGGTGAGGAAGAACGTGCCCCGGACGTTGGTGCCCATCACGGCGTCGAAGTCCTCGGCCGTGACCGCCTCCAGCGGCCCGAAGACGCCCACTCCCGCGTTGTTGACCAGGACGTCGAGCCGCGAGGCTCCCCAGCGCTCCAGCTGCTCGCTCAACTCGGAGGTGAAGGACGGGAAGGAGTCGACGTCACGGATGTCGAGCCGGAGCGCAGTAGCCGTTCCGCCCGCCGCCTGCACCTGCTTCACCGTCTTCTCCGCCCCGGCCGGGTCGCCACGGTGGGTGACGACGACCCGTAGTCCGCGGGTGGCCAGGGCGATGGCGGCCGCGCGGCCCAGGCCGCGGTTGGCGCCGGTCACCAGAGCGATCTTGTCGGTGGTCATGAGCTGCTCCCTCACCGGGCGGCTGCCGGAGTCAGCCGGCACCGCGGACGCGATGCGAGTCACTCGACTCGCCTTCCACTCATCACGGTAGGTGCACCACAAGAGGCGAGTCAAGTGACTCGCCTCGGGGCTGCGGCATACTGGATCGCATGGCAGCAGAGCTCTCCGCACACCACCGCCGGCTCGCCCAGCAGAAGCGCGAGGCGATCACCACCGCCGCCGCGGCGCTGTTCCTGGAGCGCGGCTACGACGGCACCTCGCTGGCGCGGATCGCGGAGGCCGCCGAGGTCTCGAAGTCCACCCTGTTCAAGCAGTTCCCCACCAAGGCGGCCCTCTTCGAGGCCATCGTCACCGAGTCCTGGAAGCGCGGCGACGCCGACGCCGTCGACCAGCCGCAGAGCGGGGACCTCCGCGCCGGACTGACGGCCGTCGGCCACCGCTACGCCGAACTGATCGGTCGGCCGACGATGGCGGCGCTGTTCCGGATCGTCATCGCCGAACTGCCCCGCTTCCCCGAGCTGGGGCAGATGCAGTTCCAGCTCGGCAAGCTGCCCTACTTCACTTCCGTACAGCGCTACTTGCAGGCCGAGCACGAGGCGGGCAACGCCGATGTCCCCGACGCCGAGAGCGCGGCGAACCAGTTCCTCGGGATGATCGCCAACTACGTGCTGTGGCCCCGGATGCTGCTGACCGACTGGAACCCCACCGCCGACGAGGTGGACACCGCCGTCGACGAGGCCGTGCGGACCATGCTCGCCCGGTACGCCCGGGACTGACCCTCCGGTCCGAGTCGAGGCCGGCAGGCCGTGGCCGTGGCCGTCGTGGACGTCGATCACCTTCCACGACGGCACCACCCGACCGCCCACCTCGGTGGGCTGCCAGGTGGACACGCAGGCATCTCCGCGCGCCCGTCAGAGCCGGGGCACGAGCCCGAACGCCCAGCCGCCAACGCGGTCGCTTCCGCCTCGCGGGGCGCTCCGCCGAGGGGCCGGCGGGACCAGGGTCGGGGCAGGCGGGTCGCCGGCCCCGGTGGTCATCGCTCGGGTGCCGGCCGCGGGGTCGGTTCCGCATCGGGCCGCCCGGCGTGCTCGGTGCAGGCCCACAGCGTGTAGCCGGGCCCGGACATCTGCTCCACCACGGCGACCATCACCAGTTCCCCTTCCGGTTCGCGGCCGGCGTCCACGCACTGCGGGCAGATCACGGCAACCACCGCCCGGGGGTCAGCTGGTACGGCCTGGAGATGTCCTCCGCGTACTCCAGATGCCTCGGGTGGTCGCGGACATGGTCGTGCGGCCAGCGCATCGCCTCTTCCGATCCGGGCGCCCCCGGGCCAGCGGCGCCGCATGTCGTGCATCGCGCTCGGTGGAGTTGCGGCAGCGAGCCGTCGAGAGCACCAGGCGACAGCGTGTACTCGCGCATCCGATAGACCCTGCCGCTCATTGGGGGTCACCCGACGAGTCACGTCGCGGTTCGACCGCCTCGGGCGGGGAGGTGGCACCGGTCGGGTGCAGTCGCGCACAGGTCCGGCACGGTCCGGGAACCGGGCGCCGCAGGTGGTCCGGCGTTCCCTCGGGCCATTCGATCGGCTCGGGCATGATCAGCTCCTCAGCGGGGATTCACCCGATTTAACCGATCCGGATACTGACAGCGATACCGTGAGAACGCGGAGAGACCGTGAACGCCATGAACGCTGTCGGGAGTCGACATGGCCAGATCCACTCGCGTGCCCAACGCACGGCTCGCGGACCTCATCGACCAGGCTCGCTGGACACGCACCCAACTCGCCCGGGCGGTCAACCGCGTGGGGCGGGAGCACGGCCAGGAGCTCACGTACGACCAGTCGGCCGTCTCGCACTGGATCGCGGGAACGGTGCCGCGTGCGGCCGTACGGCCACTCGTCTGCGAGGCACTGTCGCGCCGGCTGCGCCGACCGGTCAGCGCAGCGGAGGCCGGCTTTCCCGCGTCATTGGGCAGCACCGGGGGCGGACTGGTCGAGGAGCTGATCGACATAGGGACCGCCGACAGCGACCCGGGCCGCCGTCCGACCCTCGCCGGGGGCGTCTTCGAAGCCGCCGCGATACCACCGGAGTTCGCCGAACTGGCCGCCCGCTCCCACGCCGTCTCGTCGGGCCGTACGAGCCGTATCGGAGCGGCCGAGGTCGAGACCGTGCGGCTGATGACGGAGCGGATCGCCGACATCCTCGATGAACTCGGCGAGGGGCACGCCCGGCCGATGGCCGCCGCTTTCCTGGCGAACACCGTCGGCCCGTACCTGCGGGCGGGTGGCACGGAGGACACGAGCCGGGCGATGCGCTCGGCTGCCGCTGATCTCGTCTACCTCACCGGCTGGATGGCCATGTACGGCGACGCCCATCGTCTCGGGCAGCGCTACTACGTGAAGGCCCTCGAACTCGCAGCCGCCGCGGACGACCACGTCACCTACTGCCGAACCCTGCGCGGTATGAGCCTCCAGGCGACCAGCCTGCACCACGGTCACCTGGCGCTCACGCTGGCGGATTCCGCCGCCGAGGCCGCCCCGGTCGCCTCACCGCGGTTGACCGCGTTCCTGAGGGGACAACAGGCACACGCCGCCGCGATGACCGGCGACCGGCGGCAGGCCCTCGGCCGCCTGGCCGCCGCCGAGGCCGCACTGTCACGCGCCGACGAGCAGCGCGAGCACATCGGAGGGTACGACCGCACCGCCTACCTGTTCCACGTCGGCCAGGTCCGGGAGCAACTGGCCGACCTGCCGGGGAGTATCCGGGCGATCGAGGAGTCGATCAGGGTCCAGCCGCCGCAGGAACGCCAAGGGCGGATGCACGCCCACGCCGTGCTGGCGAAGCGGCAACTCAGACTCGGACATCTCGACGCGGCATGCGCCAGTTGGACGCACTTCCTCGATCACTACCAGCGTGTCAGCACCGGGCGGGGCGACAAGCACCTCCGCGAACTGCGTGCTGCGGTCCGGCCGCATCGCGCCGCCCGCCCGGTGCGGCAGCTACTGGACCAGGCGACGGAGGTCGCGGCGGCCAAGGCCGCGTGACACCAGGGAACTTCCGCCCGCGAGCGGCGGGGTGGGCGACAGCCGCAGCCGACAGCCGCCGCCGTGGGTCGCCGTCAGTCGTCGGCGTCGGCGGGGTCGGGGTGGGGGGCCGGTGGGTGGATGCGGTTGCAGGTCGGACAGAGCGGCGGAATGGGGCGCCGGATGTGCTCCGGGGTTCCCTCCGGCCAGGGAATCGGCTCGGGCATCATCTCTCCCGTGACAGCAGGAACACGTAAGGTCACCAGAGTGGCGGGTCGTGGGCGGGCGGTGTTTCACAGTTTGTGAAACACCGCCCTCTTGACCGCAGTTGTCGCCTTCTGTTCGGAACCGCGCCTGTTCTGTCAGACGCCCATCCACCGCGCCATGGCGCCGACGCCCTCGCGGTCCGCGGCGCGGCGCAGCGCGCGGACGGTGTCCCGTGCCTGGGGGTGGAACCGCACCTGCTGCGGCGCGGCGGCGCGCGCCTGGCGCAGCGACTCGTACGCCCCGGCGCGGTCCCCCGTCCACAACTGGGCGCGGCTGATGTCGATCAGGTGGTGGCTGACCCGGTCCGGGTAGCGGCGGGCGAACCCCGCGTCGAGGTGGACATCCGCCGCCAGTCGCAGCGCCCGCCCGTACTCCCCCACCTCCACCTCCAGCGCGACCTGGTGCACCAGTGCGTTGGACGGGCCGTAGGAGAGCAGGTAGTTGGTGGTCTCGCCACCGAGGCGGCGCGCGGTCTCCCACGCCTCGTCCCAGTGGGCGCGGGCGGCGTCGGCCGCCGCCTTCACCCCGGGCGCGGTGCGGGCGGCGAGGATGGTGGCCCGCAGCCGCAGGTTGCCCTGCACGCAGAGCGCCGGTGTCTCGCCCCGGTCGGCCGCCGGCGCCACGTCGGCGAGGCACTGCTCCATGAGGCGCAGCCCGATGTCGTGCCGCCCGGTGGAGAAGCAGGACTGCGCCCGCAGGAATCCGGTCAGCATCACGAGGTACGGGTCGCCGGACTTCTCGGCGCTGACGACCATCCGGGCCAGGATGATGTTGGACAGGTCGAGGTGGCCCAGTTTGTGCGTCGCGTCGTGGACACAGCGGTAGGCGAACGCCAGCGCGCGGTGCAGCCGCTCCAGCTCCCGCCCCTCCAGGCGGTGCGCGTGCTGCACCAGTTCCTCGATCAGCGGGGGTGTCCCGCTGAGGACGGCGAGGTAGTCGGCGCCCCGGCGGATGTCGTTCATGCGCTGCACGTCGCGGTGCACCTCCCGCAGCGGCCGGGGTGCCGTCTGCGGCTCCAGCGCCACGTCCCAGTTCTCCAGCGCGGCCCGGACCGCGGCCAGCGGCGCCTCGTACCGCGCGTCGCGCTGGTCGTCCTGGAACGGCTGCCCCATCAGGGTGCTGGCCTCGATGTGGAGGGCGCGCGCCACCGCCGCGACGAGGGCCGGGGAGGCGGGACGGTTCCCGGACTCGACCTTCGACAGCAGGCTGTAGGAGACCGACGCCCGCTGTGCCAGACCGCGCCCGGTGAGGTGCGCGAGCCGTCGCTGTTCGGCAATGCGGGCGCCGATGTGCATGTCGCTGTCGCGCATTCTGCTGCCTTTCCGATCGGTGCCGAGGTCGGCCTCAGGACGGTACCCAGCGGCAACTACCGGACTCTCGAACAGCGTTGTGCCGGGAGGTGAGGCCGGGCGGTCGACGTGCGCACCGTGCGTCCCGCAGCGCGCCGGGCCGCCGCCGGGCTTCCCGCGCCCGGCGCGCGGGAGCACGGCGGCGGGG
>NZ_JAAVJD010000051.1 GCF_012033735.1 Streptomyces lonarensis
GGCCCTCCCGGGGGCCCACCTCGGGGAGGACCCGGGAGGGCCCGCGACCGGCGTCCCGGAGACGGGTCGGGGGTGACCGGTACCTGGGTCCGACCTAAGCGGTACCAGGGGTGGGACCTTGGACCGATGCGCGCGGGGCGGTGCCGGGCGGACAGTGGAGCCATGGCTACCACGACGTTCACCCCGGCCCCCCGCCCCTCCGCCCACGGCGCCACCGCCCTGAGCTCGCTGACCGCCCAGGCCGCCGGCCTCGTCGGCCACGACCCCGCGGCAGCGGTGCCGCCGGCACGCCGCGGCCGCTTCGGCGGGGCGCTCCGCACCGCCCGCGTCCTCGCCGGTGTCGTCACCGACGTCGTCCTCCTCGGCCGCACCGACCCGGGGGACGGCCCCGACACCACGCCCACCACCCACGTCCCCACCGCCCGCGGCCCGGCCGCAGGCTGACCGCCGCAGGCGGTTCGCCGGCCGCGCCGGCGCGCGGCCCGTGGCCGGGCCGACACCTCACCTGCCCGGGCGACGGTTGCACGGCGGGTTGAGGCTCCGGGGCTGTCCGGGGTGCCGCGGTCGTGACGCCACCGTGGCGGTTGCGGTGGCGACAACGGCGGAACCGGCGCCCGCCCTACGCCGCCGAGGCGTACCGGACCCTGAGCGTGGCACCGTTCATGGGCGCCTGCCGTCGCCGAAGCCGCGGCGGAGTCCGAAGCCCAGGGTGACGGCGGCGATCAGCCCGCCGACCCCGACAAGGCCGAGGGCCAGCTGCTCGCGACCGTCGAGGCGAAACGCCTGCACCAGCGCCAGCACACCGGCCAGGGCGGCGACGGCGACGAAGAGGCGAAGCCAGGTCAACGGAGCCATGGCTACTCCTGTCGTTGAGGGGTGTCCCTGCGGATACCCCTCCGTTCGGCCAGTAGGCGAACGCCGTCAGGATCCGGCCACCGGCGAGCACCTTCCGTCGGCGCTGAACCAGCCCGACCTGCTCCGGGGCGACGGTGGCCACGGTTCCAGGACGGGCCGAGCGGTACTTACCCTGGAGCGCCCGGCCGTGATGCTGTGCAGTGCTCCTCAGCGCGGGCCGCGACGGGTTGGATGAGCTCGCTCACCACCTCGACAGCCTCGTCCTCGTCCTTCGGATACATGCTGACCACCGACACGTAGTACGGGTCGAGCTCGCCATCGAACGGGCACTGGGCCACGGCCCCCGCAGCCCCCGGCCATGCCCGAGCCTCGAAATCGCCCTCCACCGCGACGCTCTTCCGCTCCGGGTCGCCACGCATCGCGTACGACTGCCACGGGGGCGTCTCGCTATTTTGGTTCTCCGTCAGGAGCAATTTCTTCACAGCGCTCCTCGACGTACCGCGCTACAGGCTGGATGATTTCGCTGACCATTGCAAGCGCGTGTTCCTCTTCTTCGGGGTGCGTGCTCACCACGGCCACGTAGTAGTCCTGAGGGTTCCCCTGAAAAGAGCACTGAGTCAGTGCGCTGGCAGCGCCGGGCCACGCCTGGGCCGGATATTCCCCCGGTACGACCGTGGGGCTTGCGTCGTCACTGATCGATCGCCGAACCATTGAGGTCTGATATGGCGGGCGACCCATGTCTTGCGGCTCGTCGAAGTGAGCGTCCACGGAAAGTACCAGAAAGCCGTCGACTTCGTAGTTGCAGCGGTATGATCCGTAGCGTTCCCGGTTGGCGGTCTGTTCGCGAACCACTTTGACCTCCTCTCCGCCGGGGAAGAACGAAGCAAACTTCTGCTGCTCGATGGGCAGATCGCAGAGCTGCTCCGGAAGCGCATAATCCCGACTTGGGGGCGGTGGTGGATCGGTGCTTTCTGCGGGGGGAGTGCAGCCTGCCAGAGATCCCCCGAGAAGGGTGATGGTGCACAGCCTACGGAGTGTGTTCGGAGTCATTGAATTTTCATTCCCCTGACGCGGCCGCCGGTGAAGTGTGCTCGAGCGGCTTCCTTGGCTGACTCTTTGAGGGTGGTCACGTCCAGCGAGTCCGGCACGGCTGAGCCGTAAATGTTCTGCAGTGCTGCATCAATGGCCTTTTCGACGGTCGCCTCTTGGCGCACGTCCGCCTCGTACATCACGCGAACTTCTTCGTCTTTTGCTGCTCGCGCTCGCTCCTCCTCCAGGTCGGCATAGAGGCCCGCATTTATTTCGTCGAGGATCTTCGCGGTTGCCGTGCCGGCGAACGGGATGTCCTGGGTGGCGAAGTCGGAACCGGCGTTGAATGTACGTTCCGTCCACTTCTTCCAGGTGGACAGGTCGTGTGCGCTCATCTCTTGCCGATGTGTTTCCGAGGAGCTGGCCTCTGCCATGATGCCGGCCACGACGGAGCCGGGCTCCACTGCTCGCCTCAGGCGGCCCTCTTGCGTTTCGTCACCGAAAGAGAGCGCATTCTCGACCATCAGGGTGGTCCAGGCAGAAGAAGCGCCGTCGATGGAAGCTGAAGCGTCGCTGTCCATCGCGAGTTGGTAGAGCAGCTGCTCGGTGTTCGGTAGCTCCTCGCGAGGGCCCGGGCTGTGAGGGATCTCGCTGTTGTCGACGAGTGAGGCGTGGACGGCGGCGATGTGTTCGGCGGTGATCATGCCGATGCGTGAGGCGCGGTAGGCGTGGTCGCCCTTGGGTGCGAGGAGGTGGGTGCGGTCCTCGTAGTAGGTCGCCGGCGGGGTCGGGCGTTTCCCCCGTTCGCGGTCGCCGTAGGTGGTGGCCTGGCCGGGAATGTCCTGCCAGTGGCGGATGTCCACGGTCCTTCACCGGTGTGCGCAGTCCCAGGTCGGCAGCTGGGGGCCTCACTCTGTAGCCTGGTTTTTGAGGGTGTTGCAGTGTTGCTGGGCGTGTTCCGTGACGGGCTGGATGAGTTCTGAGACCAGCGCCAGTGCGAGGTCTTCGTCGTCCGGATACATGGTGATGACGGAAGTGAAGTAAGGGCGGGTCTCGCCCTCGAATGTGCACTCGGTCACGGCGCTGGCCAGTCCCGGCCATGCCCATGCTTCGTTAGAGCCAGGAACGGCGACGGGTTCCTGCTTGGGGTAGCTTCGAAGCCCGTAATCGTATGGAGGGTCCGCCACGCCTCGGTCGGTGTAGAACTGGGCGTGGAGCTTGATGACGGGCACTCTGTCAACGCGATGCTCGCAGCTAAATGTACCGCTCTCCGCATCGACGAAGTTGTGGTCAACTTCAAGGCTCTCGCCGGGAGGAAACACTGGGTCGAGGTCCAGGTCGAGAGGCGGCATGTCGCAGAGTGCTTGCGGTATATCGTATAGTCGTTTCGGCTCTTCCTCCGCTTCGCTCGAGGTGCAGCCTGCGGTGCTCAGGAGTACCAGAAAAGCGGCCGCCCCGATGAACCAGTGGTTCCTGGTCAATTGCTTGCACCCTTCGTGCGGCCGATCGCGTACGCGCTGTTTGCGTGCCCTCTGGCCATGTCTTTGTATCGCTCTGCGTCAACGTCGTCGGGCAGTGGGTCTCCGTACTTGTTGTGCAGGGCGGCTTCGACGGCGGTTGCGGCTCCTGCCTCGTTCTGCACTTCTGAGTCGTAGCGCACCTCTGCTCTTTTGTCGGCGGCGTTCCGCGCCTTGTCTTCTTCCAGCCCTTTGTAGAGTTCTGCGTTGATTTCGTCGAAGATCTTGGCGGTGGCGGTTCCTGCGAAAGGCAGGTTCTTGGTGGCTGTGTCGGAGATGGTGTTGAGGAAGCGCTCGGACCATTTCTTCCGGGTGGATAGGGAGCCCTCGTCCATGACCCCCTCGTAGGCCGACGCGGCCCGGGATTCCGCCATGATGCCCGCGGTGGTTGAACCAGGTGCTACCGCTCGGTAGAGAAAATCATCCACGGAGCCCTCAAAGTTCTCGTTGTCCATAGCTTGTTCGACTGCGAGTGCGGTCTGGGCGCTGGAGGCGCCTTCGATGGCGGCGAAGGCGTCCTTGTCGAGGGCGAGTTGGTAGAGCAGTCGTTCGGTGTTGGGGAGGTTCGTGCGGGGCTGGTCGGGGCGGTTGGGGATGTCGCTGTAGTCGCCGAGGGTGGTGTGGACGACGGCGATGTGTTCGGCGGTGATCATGCCGATGCGTGAGGCGCGGTAGGCGTGGTCGCCCTTGGGTGCGAGGAGGTGGGTGCGGTCCTCGTAGTAGCGGAAGACCTCGATGGCGAGGTCTTGTTGTTGCTGGGTGGGTGGGTCGGTGGCGAGGGATTGGTCGGCGTCGGGGGTGCGGCCGGTGGTGGCGGCGACGAGGGCGTCGGTGAGGCCGTGGCGTTCGGGGTTGGAGGGGGTGAGGGGGTATTCGGGGCCGGGGCGGGCGCCGTCCTCGTCCTCGCCTTGGAGCATGAGGTAGTCGAAGTGGTCGGTCATGACCAGGGTGGCGGCGTGGGGGTTGTTGTGGGCGATCATGCCCAACTGGCGGTCGAGGAGGTCGACGGAGCGGATCTCGCCGGGTTCGCCGTAGGCGGCGTGGCGCCACTTCTGGGGGTCGGTGGCCTCGGCGGTGATCATGTCGTCGGTCAGCAGGTACAGGTACTGGGCCGACGCGGGCTGGTTGGTGGCTTCGAGGTGGTTGATGATTCGTTCGTAGCCGTAGTAGGTCTCGCGGGGGTCGCCGGCGGGGTCGGGTGTCCTGGCCAGTTCGCGGTGGCCGTAGGCGGTGGTCTGGTCGAGGATGTCCTGCCAGCGTCGCCCCTCCGCGGTCCGCAGCCACTCCTGGAACTCCGGATCATCCGGGTGGGCGTCCTGCAGCTTCGCCGGGACGCGGGTAGTGGTGGCCAGGACGGTGCCGATGCCCCGTTCGACCTTCGACACCAACGGCAGCAGCGCGGGTGAGATGGAGCTGCCCAGCTGCATCAGCCCCTCGACACCCAACGCGTCGGCGAGGGCGTCGGCGAACGCTTGGTTGTCCCCGTGCTGGTCCAGCACGTCCGCCACCCACGCCTGCTGGACCGGGTTGCCGCGCAGCAACGGACCGGCCGCGTCCGCGACCTGCCGCGCCAGGGCTGCCGCGCCGCGGTTGCCGACCGGGGGCGGCGTGCCGCCCGGCTCCGGCAGCAGCGCGTTGACCGCGACAGCGACCTCGCCCTCGGTCCGCTCCGCGTGTTCCAGCAGCCGGCGCAGCTGAGAGGCGTATTCCTCGCTCGCCGCGAGGTGTTCCGGCTCGGGCTCGTAGATTCCCACCTGCTGCCACAGCGCCGCGACATCGTCCCGCAGGCCGCGCATCCGCTGGTCGATCGCCTGCATCTCCTGCACGTACCGCGTCAGCAACCGCACCAGACCACGGCCGTCCTCACCCAGATCCTCACCACCGCGACGCACACTGCGCGTCGTGGCCAGCAACTCCTCGGTGTGATCGGTCGCGTAGCTGCCGCCGAACGCCTGGAAGGTGTGATGGGTGTCGGCGCTGTCGGCCTCGACCGCCGCGGCCGACCGACTCAGCGTCCCGATCAGCCGCTCCAACTCCGCCAGATCCCCCGAGTACGACGGTATGTCCCCCACACCGATCAACGACCCGCCCACGTCACTGCCCCCTCTGCCTGCCTGCGGACCGCGCCCGTCCCGGACACCGCCGCTCTTCCCACCCCTGCCGGCGGGGCTCCGCCCCGCGGTGATCTCATCTGTAGCAGCGCCGACAACGCGGGTGCAACGGGTGACCGGCGGATGTCACAGTGTTGTGCCACCCACCGGCGGAGCCAGACAGGCATGGGTGGCGAGGCAGCGCGCGAATTCAGTCGTCCGAGTGGCACGCCGCGCCGCGACGCGGTGGGCGTCGTTGTACGGGTGAGGACGCACGGGCGGCAGCCCGGCGCCAAGCCTTGCCGGTCCTGCCAGCCGTGGGCCCGGCGACGACGTGAGGAGCTGGGTTCACCATGACCGGAATGCGACAGACGGCCCGCGCAGCCGTGGCGGCGTGTGCCGCCGTCCTGCTGACGCCCGCGGTGGCCGCGGCGGCCGACGGCGGCACGGTGCCGGGTCAGCGGCTCGCGGCCCTGGGCACGTCGGCCGCCCAGCAGATGGTGGAGACCGGAGAACTGCTGGGGAAGGTCACTGAGGGCACGCCGCTCCAGCGGGACGAACCGCATCTGCTGAAGGACGACGAACTGCGGCTGCCGCTGTTGCCGGAGAAGCAGCTCCGCTGACGCGACGTCGCACGGCGATCGGCCCCGGGCGTTCTCCCTGCCCGGGGCCGATCGCCGTGCGGCTGGTCGTCAGCGGACGATGGTCTGGACTTCTTCGACGGGGATGTCGAGGGCGGTGGAGAACTCGCCGTCGGGGAGGGTGCCCGAGCCGCCGAGGGAGTCGGACCAGGTGACTTCCTAGGTCAGGGCTGCGGAGAGGGGGTGTGTCGTGCCGTTGGTGGTGGCGCGGGTGTAGGTGATGCCGCACGGGGGTGAGCCGCTGGCGCCGGGGGTCCAGGCGGTGCCGATGGTGCCGTCGGTGGCCTCGCAGGTGCCACTGGTCGGGTGGGTGGTGGCGTCTGCGGTGCCGGGGTCGAGGGTGAGTCGGGCCGGCGTGGCGGTTGTTTCGGCCCAGAGGCCGTAGCCGTCGAGTTCGGCGCGGATCGATACCGGTTCGAAGGCGGCGTTGTCCAGCCAGATCCAGGTGGGGAGGTTGACCTTCTGGGGTACGTCGGCGGGGTTGAGGGAGACCTCGGTGTCGGGGACACGGGTGCGCTCCCAGGCGAGTTCGGCCAGCAGTGTGGAGTCGACGACTCCGGGGCCGGGTTCGGGGGCCTCCGTGAAGTCCACCCAGAAGGTCCGGCTGCGGCATGCCATCTGGCCTTGGTGGTCGGGGTGTTCGCGGTTGATGACTAGTGTTCAGAACATGCCCTCGCCTTGCATTTCCCGGTTGTATTCCGGGTACTTGCCCTCCTCGCCGTATTGTTCCTCGTGGCTGGCGTCGATGCTCTCCCGCATCTCGTCCGGCCAGATATCGCGGTTGGTGTTGGCGTAGAAGTCTCGCCAGTGCCGGGCCATCTCCTCGGGTGTGTGCGTCGGTGCGTAGTAGCACGCGGGCGGTTCCCACGGAGTCGAGCTCTTCAGCGCGCCCGTGCCGCCGCCCCCGCGCGTGACGGTGAAGGTGATCCGCGCCTGCGCGTTGATCTCGCCGGACTCGTGCCCCGCATCCGTTTTCTCACCCGGCGGTGGATCCAGATTGCCGTCGCCGATGCGGTCGTCGGCATGTGCGGTGCTGACTGAGACCAACAGGGCGAGCGAGCAGGCCGTCGCGGTGCCAACGATCCTCTCTGTCAGGCGCATTCGTCAGCCTCGCGCACGCCGCCGTAGTCGACTGTCTGCCAGACGTCGTCTTCGTTGAGTTCGAGCCGCGTCGTGTAAAGCGCGGCTTTGGCCTCAGGGTCGGGGGGCGACAGGACCTCACGGCTGTCCTTGTCGACGTTGGCGACTTCGGAGAACTCACGACAGAACGACACGGTTGCCGTCGTGTCGTCGACAGCGGTGGCAGTGCGGTTGAAGATGCGTGCCTCGCCACTGGGTACCCGATTCGCTTCGATCAACGGTGCGATCAGGTCCATCGTCGCGAGGAGCGCGTCTCCGGTGATGTAGTAGCTGAGCGCCGGGTATTCGGTGTCCTGGTGGATGATCGCGGCGTCCACCGCGTCGAAGTAGCCGCGGCTGTCGCGGAGGATGGCGTCCGTGGTTTCGTCGCCGGTCTCGTCGTCCTCGTAGATGTTCTCGAAGTCGTCGCCGAGGTCGATCTCGGGGCGGTCGGAGTCCGTGTCGTCGTCAGCGGTGTCTTCTTCGGGGGCTTCCGTGTCGGTGTTGTCCTCGCCGTCGTTCTCCGTCGCGCTCTGGCCCGCCCCGGGGATCGGGTCGTCGGTGGAGCTGTCGTCCCCGCCGCCGCAGGCGCCGAGGACGAGCGCGGTGCAGACCACGGCGGACACGGTGGCCGTCGTGCGACGGACCCGGCGAACACTGCTCACAACCCACTCCAGTCCTCAGGCGATCCGACCAACCTACGCACCGGCGCGGCAGGGCTGTAGGGACGGATGGTGACAGTCCTGTCACAGTGCGCGTGAAGGGGTGGGCGTGCGGCGCCGGCGGGCGCTGGGTGGGTTGGTCAGCGGACGATGGTCTGGACTTCTTCGACGGGGATGTCGAGGGTGGTGGAGAACTCGCCGTCGGGGAGTGTTCCCGAGTCGCCGAAGGAGTCGGACCAGGTGACTTCCCAGGTCAGGGCTGCGGAGAGCGGGTAGGCGCTCCGGTCGGTGGTGGCGCGGGTGTAGGTGATGCCGCACGGCGGTGCGCTGCTGGCGCCGGAGGCCCAGGCAGTGCCGATGCTGCCGTCGGAGGCCTCGCAGATGCCATCGGTCGGTGGGTGGTGCGTCTGCGGTGCTGGGGTCGAGGGTGAGTCGGGCCGGCGTGGCGGTTGTTTCGGCCCAGAGGCTGTAGCCGTCGAGTTCGGCGCAGATCGATACCGGTTCGGTGTCGTCCAGCCAGATCCAGGTGGGGAGGTAGACCTTCTGCGGTAGTCGGGGGATTTGCCCACTTCGCCGTACTGCTCCTTGTGGTTGGCGTCGAAGCTCTCCCGCATGTCGTCTGCCCAGATGTCGCGGTTGGTGTTGGCGTAGAAGTCTTGCCAGTGCCGGGCCATCTCCTCGGGCGTGTATGTAGGGGCGCAGTAGCACGCGGGCGGTTCCCACGGGGTGGCGCTCTTCAGCGCGCCTGTCCCGCCGCTCCCGCGCGTGACGGTGCAGGTGATCCGCGCCTGCGCGTCGATCTCGCCGGACTCGTGCCCAGTTTCCGTTTCCGGCGCAGTGGAGTTGCCGTCTCGGATCACTTCGTGGTGTTCGTCACGCTCGCTGGCTCATGCACTCTGAGTAGTCAAACCGATCGTCAGGACCCTGAGTGAAGCAACCAGTGCTTTCTCGCCTGAGGTCGGCTGCACTCGGCGGCACGTCGTTCGCCGCTCTCCTCGACGGTCTGCCACACGCCCTGGTCGTTCAGCTCAAGGCGCGTGTAGTAGATCGTCGCCTCGGCCGACGCGTCCGCCGCAGACGTCACCTTCCCGGTCGCGTGATCGACGTCTGTCACTTCGGAGAAGTCGCGGCAGAGAGAGACTGCCGCGGCGCCGTCTTCGAGGAGGGTCACGTCCCGTCCGAAGATCCTTGCCTTCCCGGTCTGCACGGTTCCTGAACCCACCATGCCCTCGATCAGCTTGATGGAGCTCACGAGGGCATCCCCCGTGATGTAGTAGCTCAGCGCCGGGTGTGCGGCGTCCTGGTGGTTGATCGCGGCGTCCACGGCGTCGAAGTATCCGCGGCTGTCGCGGAGGATGGCGTCCTTGACCGCGTCGCCGGTGCTTTCGTCCTCGTAGATGTTCTCGAAGTCATCGCCGAGGTCGATCTCGGGGCGGTCGGAGTCCGCATCGTCGTCAGCGGTGTCTTCTTCGGGGGCTTCCGTGTCGGTGTCGTCCTCGCCGTTGTTCTCCGTCGCGCTCTGGTCCGCTCCGGGGATCGGGTCGTCGGTAGAGCTGTCGTCCCCGCCGCCGCAGGCACCGAGGACGAGCGCGGCGCAGACCACGGCGGACACGGTGGCCGTGCGACGGACCCGGCGAACACTGCTCACAACCCACTCCAGTCTTCAGGCGATCCGACCAACCTACGCACCGGCGCGGCAGGGTCGTCCGTTCCGCCTCCGGTCTCGCCCGGTCTCTCGTCGTCAATGTAACCGTCGCCCCTGTCTCGCCCGTTTGCCTATGCGCTCTGAACGGACGTGGACGCCAAGACCACTGCACGCAGCAGAGCCACAGCCCCTGCCCTGTGAGTCAGTTGCATTCAGAGGCCCCCCGCTCTCCGCGGTACTCGATGGTCTGCCAGACACCGACGTCGTTGAGTTCGACCCGGGTGACGTAGAGCGTCGGTTTGGCGGAGGGGTCGGCGGGTGTGGCGATGTCGCCGCTGTCGTGGTCGATGTCATCCACCTCCGAAAAATCCCGGCAGAACGAGACCGCGGCAGTCTCCTCGTCGAACACTTCGACCGAGCGATTGAAGATGCGGGCAGTGCCAGAGGCGGATTCGCCTTTGCCGACGATCGTGCTCACGAGGTCGACGCTCGCGACGAGCGCGTCTCCGGTGATGTAGTAGCTGAGCGCCGGGTGTTCGGTGTCCTGGTGGATGATCGCGGCGTCCACGGCGTCGAAGTAGCCGCGGCTGTCGCGGAGGATGGCGTCCGTGGTTTCGTCGCCGGTCTCGTCGTCTTCGTAGATGTTCTCGAAGTCGTCGCCGAGGTCGATCTCGGGGCGGTCGGAGTCCGTGTCGTCGTCAGCGGTGTCTTCTTCGGGGGCTTCCGTGTCGGTGTTGTCCTCGCCGTCGTTTTCCGTCGCGCTCTGGTCCGCTCCGGGGATCGGGTCGTCGGCAGAGTCGTCGTCCCCGCCGCCGCAGGCGCCGATGAGGAGCGCGGTGCAGACCACGGCGGACACGGTGGCCGTCGTGCGACGGACCCGGCGAACACTGCTCACAACCCACTCCAGTCTTCAGGCGATCCGACCAACCTACGCACCGGCGCGGCGGGGCTGTAGGGACGGATGGTGACATTCCTGTCACAGGGCGCGTGAAGGGGTGGGCGTGCGGCGCCGGCGGGCGCTGGGTGGGTCGGTCAGCGGACGATGGTCTGGACTTCTTCGACGGGGATGTCGAGGGTGGTGGAGAACTCGCCGTCGGGGAGGGTGCCCGAGCCACCGAGGGAGTCGGACCAGGTGACTTCCCAGGTCAGGGCTGCGGAGAGCGGGTAGGCGCTCCGGTCGGTGGTGGCGCGGGTGTAGGTGATGCCGCACGGGGGTGAGCCGCCGGCGCCGGGGGTCCAGGCGGTGCCGATGGTGCCGTCGGTGGCCTCGCAGGTGCCACTGGTCGGGTGGGTGGTGGCGTCTGCGGTGCCGGGGTCGAGGGTGAGTCGGGCCGGCGTGGCGGTTGTCTCGGCCCAGAGGCCGTAGCCGTCGAGTTCGGCGCGGATCGATACCGGTTCGAAGGCGGCGTTGTCCAGCCAGATCCAGGTGGGGAGGTTGACCTTCTGGGGTACGTCGGCGGGGTTGAGGGAGACCTCGGTGTCGGGGACGCGCGTGCGCTCCCAGGCGAGTTCGGCCAGCAGTGTGGAGTCGACGACTCCGGGGCCGGGTTCGGGGGCCTCCGTGAAGTCCACCCAGAACGTCCGGGCCGCGCACGCCATCTGGCCTTGGTGGTCCGGGTGTTCGCGGTTGATGACCCGCGTCCAGAACATGCCCTCACCCTGGAGGGTTTTGTTGTAGTCGGGGAACTCGCCCGCTTCGCCGAACCGGGCCTCATGGCTTGCGTCGAAGCTCTGCCGCATGTCGTCTGCCCAGATGTCGCGGTTGGTGTTGGCGTAGAACTCGTCCCAGTGCGCGGCCATCTCCTCGGGCGTGTGTGTCGGGGCGTAGTAGCACGCCGGGGGCGACCAGGACGTGGAGCTGTTCAATGCACCGGACCCACCGCCCCCGCCGGTAGCGGTGAAGGTAATCCGGGCCTGCGCATTGAGCTGGCCGGCCTCATGGCCCGCATCCGTTTCTTCGGCTTCCTGCTGTTCCCGGTGTTGCCCGTCTCTTTCGTTGGCCACAGCAGTCCCTCCCAAGAGCACCGAGCCCACGGCCAGAGCGCAGGGTGCGGAGATGGCTGCTCGTCTGGTCAGGAACACTCTGAAGCCTCGCCTTCGATCCGGTGGGACTCTGTCTGCCAGACTCCTGCGTCATTGAGTTCGAGGCGCGTTGTGTAGAGAGAAGGCTTCGCAGACGCGTCAGCGGGTGACTTAGTTTCGCCAGTTGCGTTGTCGACGTCCGTCACCTGTGAGAAATCGCGACAGAACGAGACAGAAGCTGAACGATCGTCGTAGACGACGACGTTTCGGTTGAAGAGCCTCGCGCTCCCGACCTGCGCGGTGCCGGAATCGATCAGCCGCCCTACCAGATCAACGGAACTCGTAAGTGCCTCGCCGGTGATGTAGAAGCTCAGCGCCGGGTGTTCGGTGTCCTGGTGGTTGATGGCGGCGTCCACGGCGTCGAAGTAGCCGCGGCTGTCGCGGAGGATGGCGTCCGTGGTTTCGTCGCCGGTCTCGTCGTCTTCGTAGATGTTCTCGAAGTCGTCGCCGAGGTCGATCTCGGGGCGGTCGGAGTCCGTGTCGTCGTCAGCGGTGTCTTCTTCGGGGGCTTCCGTGTCGGTGTTGTCCTCGCCGTCGTTTTCCGTCGCGCTCTGGTCCGCTCCGGGGATCGGGTCGTCGGTGGAGCTGTCGTCCCCGCCGCCGCAGGCGCCGATGAGGAGCGCGGTGCAGACCACGGCGGACACGGTGGCCGTCGTGCGACGGACCCGGCGAACACTGCTCACAACCCACTCCAGTCTTCAGGCGATCCGACCAACCTACGCACCGGCGCGGCAGGGCTGTAGGGACGGATGGTGACAGTCCTGTCACAGTAAGCGGGGGTGGGTGTCGGCAAGCACGCTCACGGAGCGGGGGCGGGACGGCCGTTCTCACCGTCCCCCCCCCGCCCCCGCCCCGCGTCGCTGCGGTGCCGCGTCACCCCTCCGCGTCGGGCTCCGGAGCTTCTTCCAGGTCGGAGGCATCGACGATGCGGTAGGCGTAGCCCTGCTCGGCGAGGAAGCGCTGCCGGTGCGCGGCGAAGTCCTGGTCGACGGTGTCGCGGGCGACGACCGAGTAGAACCGCGCCTCGTGTCCGTCCGCCTTCGGCCGCAGCACGCGGCCAAGCCGCTGCGCCTCCTCCTGCCGGGAGCCGAAGGTGCCGGACACCTGGATGGCGACGGTCGCCTCCGGCAGGTCCACCGAGAAGTTGGCGACCTTCGACACCACCAGTACGTTCAACTCCCCGTTGCGGAAGGCGTCGAAGAGCTTCTCCCGCTGCGCGTTGCTGGTCTCGCCCTTGATCACGGGTGCGTCGAGTTGCTCGCCCAACTCGTCGAGCTGGTCGATGTACTGGCCGATGACGAGGGTCTGTTCGCCGGCATGGCGACGGACGAGGCGTTCGGTGACGCGGCGCTTGGAGTCGGTGGTGGCGCAGAAGCGGTACTTCTCGTCGGACTCCGCCGTCGCGTACGCGAGGCGCTCGCCGTCGGTCAGGTCGACGCGGACCTCGACGCAGTCGGCCGGGGCGATGTAGCCCTGGGCCTCGATCTCCTTCCACGGCGCGTCGAACCGCTTGGGGCCGATGAGGGAGAACACGTCGGACTCACGGCCGTCCTCGCGCACCAGCGTCGCGGTCAGGCCGAGGCGGCGCCGGGCCTGCAGGTCGGCGGTGAACTTGAAGACCGGCGCGGGCAGCAGGTGGACCTCGTCGTACACGACGAGCCCCCAGTCACGGGAGTCGAACAGCTCCAGGTGCGGGTAGACGCCCTTCCGGCGAGTGGTCAGCACCTGGTAGGTGGCGATGGTGACCGGCCGGATCTCCTTGCGCGCGCCGCTGTACTCGCCGATCTCGTCCTCGGTCAGCGAGGTGCGGCGGATCAGCTCCGTCTTCCACTGCCGGGCCGAGACGGTGTTGGTGACCAGGATCAGCGTCGTCGCCTTCGCCGTGGCCATGGCTCCCGCGCCGACCAGGGTCTTGCCCGCGCCGCAGGGCAGTACGACGACGCCGGACCCGCCGTGCCAGAAACCCTCGACCGCCTGCTGCTGGTAGGGCCGCAGCTGCCAGCCCTCCTCCCGCAGCTCGATCGGGTGGGCCTCGCCGTCGACGTAGCCGGCGAGGTCCTGCGCCGGCCAGCCCAGCTTGAGCAGGGTCTGCTTGATCTGCCCGCGCTCGGAGGGGTGGACCACCACGGTGTCGGGGTCCACCCGCTGGCCGACGAGCGGCTTCACCTTCTTCGAGCGGAGGATCTCCTCCAGCACCGGCCGGTCGGTGCTGGTCAGCACCAGCCCGTGCGCCGGGTGCTTGGAAAGGGTGAGCCGGCCGTACCGGGACATGGTGTCCGCCACGTCCACCAGCAGCGCCTGCGGCACCGGGTAGCGGGAGTAGGTGAGCAGCGCGTCCACGACCTGCTCGGCGTCGTGGCCGGCGGCGCGGGCGTTCCACAGACCGAGCGGCGTCAGCCGGTAGGTGTGGATGTGCTCCGGTGCCCGCTCCAGCTCGGCGAAGGGCGCGATGGCCCGGCGGCAGTCGGCCGCCTTCTCGTGGTCGACCTCCAGCAGCAGCGTCTTGTCGCTCTGCACGATCAGTGGCCCGTTCACACGCACTCCTCCGTCCGGGACCGCACGGCCCGGAAACGGGCCAAGCTTCCAGTGTCGCACCCACCCGGACGGAACCCGGGTGAGCCGGCTCACCCGACCGAGTGATCGCGGCAGACGCGCAACCAGAAGTCCGCTACCGTCGTTCTTTGACGTCAGGAGCAGTGAAACCGCAGTCCATCTACGTCGAGGGGACCCCATGCTGCTTCGCTTCCGGGTGACCAACCACGCATCGCTGCGCCAGGAGCAGGAGCTTTCGCTGATCGCCGAGCGACCCCGTGACGGACGCGTGGAGCGGGCGGTCCCGCGGGGCGACCACCAGGCGGTCGCCGTGGCGGGCATCTTCGGTCCCAACGCCTCCGGCAAGTCCAACGTGATCAACGCGATGGTGTGGATGCGGGCGGCTGTGGCGCACTCCTTCGCCCACTGGGCACCCTCGGGAGGAGTGCCGCGCCGACCGTTCGCGCTGGACCGTGACGCCGGTGTGCCGAGCACGTTCGTCGTGGACGTCGTCATCGACGGGGTCGCGTACGAGTACGGCTTCAGTTGCGATGACCGGGAGTTCACCGAGGAATGGCTGTACTCCTACCCCGAGGGACGGCGCCGCAAGTTGTTCGAGCGCACTGCGGGAGAGCCGCCGGAGTTCGGGCGCAGCCTCACGGGCGGGGTTCGTACGATGGCCAGGTTGACGCGCCCGAACAGCCTCTTCCTTTCGGTGGCGGCGGCGCAGAACCACGACCTCCTGGGCAGGATCCACCACTGGTTCGACCGCTGCTTCCGATCCGCGACCGACCATGATCTCGCCGACCGGCTGCGTTTCACGGCCGACCACTACCTCTCGGGCGCGGCGGCCGGCGAGCCGATCATGCAGTTGCTCCGTTACGCGGACTTCGGCATCGGGGAGCTGATGCTGGCGGAGGCCGAGCTCGAGCTCGAAGCGGAGCACCGCCTGCTGGAGCGGGCGCTCCGTCAGGCCATGGGGGAGCGTGCCGTCCGCGTCGAGTCCGATCCGACCGATCGGGTCCGGCTGGAGCACCGGACGGAGGAGGGCAGCTTCGTCCTCGGCCTGGCCGAGGAGTCGAGCGGGACCCGGACCTGGGCGGGGCTGCTCGGGCCCGTCTTCTTCACTCTGGCTCACGGCACACTGCTCTGCGTCGACGAGCTCGACGCGCGGCTCCACCCCAACCTCACCGACGCGCTGGTCGGACTGTTCCAGTCTCCCGACGTGAACGTGAACGGGGCGCAGCTGGTCTTCAGCACGCACGAGCCGGCTCTGCTCGGGCACAACACCCGGACCGAGTTGGGGCGCGACCAGATCTGGCTGACGGAGAAGGGGGCGGACGGTGCCACTGCTCTGTTCCCGCTCTCCGACTTCCAGGTGAGGGACTCGTCGGAGAACAAGGAGAAGCGCTACCTGGTGGGCCGGTACGGGGCGGTCCCCTTCTTCGACGAGCGCATTCTCGAATCGATCGTGGCGGCACTCAGGGGTGGGAGCGGGGATGGGACGACGACCGAAGGCGCTGGGCCGGGGCGGGAGGAAGTCGCCTGAGAAGCGGCGTGTCCTGGTCTACTGCGAGGACGCCTGCGCCGGGCGGCAGTACTTCCAGGGGCTTCGTGCGGACCTCCGTTTCCACCCGGTGCAGATAGCGATCGGAGAGGGGTGCGGTGAGCCGCTGGGGCTCGCTCGCGACGCGGTGGCCCACCGGCAGCGAGCGCCACTCAGCCCGGCCGACCGCCGGAGCGCCCACGACGAGGTCTGGTGCGTCATCGACGTCGAGAGCCCGCCGCACGCGCGGCTTCAGGACGCCCTGACGCTCGCCCGTGAGGAGGACATCCGAGTCGCGCTCACCAACCCGTGTTTCGACCTCTGGATTCTGCTGCACTTCGCGGACGTCACCGCTCATGTGCTGCCGCGTGCGCTGCAGAAACGCATCGAGAAGGAGACGGCCTGCGGGTTCACCGCGCAGCACAAGCACCTGCGGTACGAGGCGCTGGACGGGCTGCACCAGGCAGCCGCCGGTCGGGCCGAGGCCATCCGGCGCCGAGCCGAGCAGATGGGCCGGTGCGATCCGCTGACGGCCAACCCGTGGGTCGACATCGATCGCATGGTCGCGGAGCTCCGGCGCGGTTGAGAGCGTTCGGCTGGTTGGTCGAGCGCTGGGCCGAACGGGTGGTGCGGGGGTGTGAAGGGGCGAGGTGCGCTTCGGAGTGCCCCCCGTTGGTTAGCTTCCGCCCATGGACACTCTGATCTTCGCCGGGCTGCTGGCCACCTGGTACGCGCTGGTCCGGGAGCGGTCGCGGGCGGGGGCGGTGGCCGGCTGGTGGGTGGCGGCGCTCGCCGCAGCCGGGCTTTTCGCCTTCCTGATCAGCGGCAACCTGTCCATGGGGCTGAACTTCTGATGGCGGTCCTCATCCCGGACCGGCTGGCGCAGACCGGGGAGCGGCCGGCCGCTCTGGAGACCGGCCAGTACTGGTTCGCGTGCTGTTTCGTGCTCGGCTGGTCCGGTGTGCTGACCGCCGGGCTGTCCTACCAGTTCGCCACCGGGTACCTGCCCTGCGCGCTCTCGGTCCTCCAGCGTGTCTTCATGGTCCTCGCGCTGCTCGCCGCGGCGATGATTGTGCGCCGGGGGCTGGCGGGCGGGCTCTCCAGCAGGGACCACATGCGTGGCTGGGGCATGGCGCTGGTGGCCTGCGTCGGGGGCGCGCTGGTCGCCGGCCGGCAGACGATGCTGCACGTCACGCCGGGCGACCCGGGGTTCGGTGGACGGGCCCTCGGGCTCCACCTCTACGTCTGGGCGCTGCTGCTCTTCCTGGCGGCGATCCTGGTGCTCGGTCTGGTGATGACCGTGGCGCACCGCACGGGCGAGGCGCCCGGGCCGGTTCGGGGCGGGGCGCAGCGGTTCGGGTGGTTCGTGCTGGTGGTGGCCGGTGCGGTGATCGCCGCGTGCGTGGTGGTGACCTTCGCACAGCAGGGGTTCCACGCACGCATCCCCGGTGACCCCGACCAGTACCGGCTCTTCCACGACCTGCGGCTGAAGGGCTGAAGGGCTGAACGGCTGAGGGACCGCGGCGCGGGCGGGCGGCGTCGCCGGCCACGGAGGGTGCGCGCCGGCGTGGTGGCTGCGGGGCTGCGGGGCTGCGGCGGGCGGCTCCGTGGTGTCCCCTGGGGGGAGGGCGCACGCGGTGGCGGTCACATGAGGCGACGACTCCCGGCGTGGGCCCGGTCCGAGCGAGAGGAGACCGCGTCGTGCGGATCGCTGTGAGCACCCCGAACGGGAACGTCGGGCGCCACCTGACCGGCATGCTGGTCAGGGCCGGGGTACGCCCCCTGCTGTTGACGCGGGGCCCGGGCCGCGTCCCCGACGCGCTCCTCGCCCACGTGGACGTGGCCGAGGCGGATTCCTGGGACCGGGACCAGGTGGTGGCGGCGACGCGGGGCGTGGACGCCGTCCACTGGGTCGACCCCACCTCGTTCTCCGCCGACCCTGCGGCGGACCACGCGCGCGCGACGGAGTCGATCGTCGCCGCGGTCCGGGAGAACGCCATCCCACGGGTGGTGTTCCAGAGCAGCGTCGGAGCGGAGAAGCGGCACGGCGCGGGGGAGATCGACGGCCTCGCCGCCACCGAGGTCGCCCTGGACGGGCTGGGCATCGACGTCACCCACCTCCGCTGCGGCTACTTCTGCACCAACCTGGCGCTCCAGGTCGACGACATCCGCGCGGGCCTGCTCCGGACGCTGCTGCCGCTGGACGCACCGATGGCGTGGGTCGCACCGCGGGACATCGCCGAGGTCGCGGCGACCACGCTGCTCAACACCGCCTGGCACGGGCGCCGCGTGCAGGCGGTCCACGGGCCGGTGGACCTCAGCTGGGCCGAGGTGGGGGAGATCCTCGGGGCCGAACTCGGGCGGACGGTGGCGGTGGAGCGGGTCGAGGACGAGGCGATGCGCCGGGAGTACCTGGCCGCCGGAATGCCGCCCGCGCTGGTGGAGGCGCTGCTCGGGATGTCGATCGGACTGCGCGACGGGTTCGTCCCCGAGCAGCCGCGCTCCGTGGTCTCGACGACGCCGACCACCCTCCGTGCGTGGGTGCGGGAGGAACTCGCCCCGATGCTCTGACGCCGGCCAGTACGCCCGCCGCCCCGCACGCCCGCCGGCGGCGCCGCCCGAACGCCGACGCCGCCCCCGCCGACGCCGCGCCGCCACCGATCACCGCCGCTCGCGCGGCGGCCCCGAGGCCCCGGCGTCTCCCGACCGCGGGTCAGCCGACGGCGGGGGCGGCGCCGGTGATGCGGTGCAGCGGGTAGGTCCGCACCTCCTCGGCGGTGTGGTCGAACGCCGTGACGAAGCCGCCCTCGACCCGCACCGGCGCCAGTACCCGCTGCGTGGCGACGCCGTCGGCGCCCACGTAGCCGATCCAGACCAGCGAGTCGCCTCCGGCCGCCGCGCGCAGCAGCCGCAGCGTCTCGGCCGGTTCCGTCCGGGGCATCGAGGCCGGCGGGTCGGAGGGCGGGCGGCCGCCGGCGGTGGGTGCCGCGCCCGCCGCGTGGTCGCCGGAGCGGATCGCCCGCACCGCCGCCCGCAACAGCGAGGCGTCGGTGCCGGGCGGGCCGTCCGGCTGCGGCTCGGGGGCGGAGCGCGGCGGGGTCCGCCGGGGCGGCGTGGACGCCCCCACGGCGACGCCGCCGTCACTGCTCTCGGCGGACGGCGCGTAGCCGTGCTCCTTGAGCGCGGCCAGCAGCAGGTCGCCGCCGGCGGGGCCGACCAGCACGGTCGGCGCGATCCGGCGCAGCCGCAGTGGTGCGAGGCGGCGGTCCGCCAGCACCTGGTCGAGGGTGGCCTCGTCCTCGCAGGTGACGTACCCGGCGGCGGTGCCGGCGCGGAGCCGGCCGTGGCGCCGGGCCACGTCGTCGACGAGGTAGCTCAGCGGCTGTGGCACCGGCGTGCGGGAGTGCTCCGCGAGGAAGGCGTGCAGCTCGGCCGCGGTGCGGCCGGCGTCCAGCGCCCGCCGCACCGACGCCGGGCTGAAGCGGTAGACGGTGGCGCCGCCGGTGGATTCGACGTCCGCGGCGTCGCCGAGGGCGCGGGCCAGGTCCCGGACCAGCGGCCCCGGGGCGACGGCGGTCATGTCGGCCTGCAGGAGGAAGTGGTCGAGGGGCTCGGGCAGCAGCGGTGCGAGCAGTTCGGCGGCGGACGCGGCCGCCGCGGCGGGGTCCACCTCCGCGTCGGCCGACGGCTCGGCGGCCGAGCTGTCGTCTGCCGCGTCCTGCCCTGCCGTGGCTGCCGTGACGGCGGAGGCGGCCGGGGCGGCCGGCTCCGCCGAGCCGTCCGTCGCCGCGACCACGGCGGACGCTTCAGACTGCGGCGTCTGTGCGGTGTGCGGCGCGCCCGGTCCGGTCGCGGCCGGGTCCGCCGGGTCCGCCGCGTCCGCCGCCGGGGACGGCGCCGCTTCGCGCGTCGCCGTGAGGAGGGCGACCGCGGCGTGGTCCGGTTCGGTGGCGCGCGCGTGGGCGGCGGCCAGCAGCGGCCGGGCGAAACCGGCGACGGCGCCGTGGGCGGTGACCCCCAGGTGCTCGGCCTCGGTCAGCACCGCGGAGCACAGCAGCTCCCGCAGCGTGTCCGGCATGCGACGCGGCGCCTGCCAGCGCAACCGCTCGCGCACCGCCGACTGCTCGGGTGCGGCGCCGGGCTCGACCGAGGCCATCAGCGTCAGCACGCGCAGCCGCAGTTCCGGGGCGGGACCGCGGTCGAGCCCGGGGCCCAGCGCGGCCAACGACCGGTCCGCGGGGCGGCCGCGCGCCGCGCCCTGCTGCGGGACGCGTTCGCCGACCAGCGCGGCGCACCGCGTGGTGTCGAGCCAGGTGGCGGCGAGCCGGGTCCAGCGCTCCGGCGAGGTGAGCCGCAGCCACTCGTCGGAGGCGGGCGTCGGCGCGTAGCGCTCGTCCGTGCCGCCGTCGGAGGCCACCAGCCCTGCCGCGTAGGCGAGTTCCGCCCAGAACGCCGCCTCGGGCTCGGGGATGTCCAGGGCGACCGCGGCGCGCTTGAGTTCCCGCACGCCGAGCCCGCCGGTGCGCAGCACGGCGGGGGGCTCGCGCTCCCAGAGGTCGAGCAGCGCCTCGGTGAGGGCCAGCGCGCGGTGCGCCTGGCCGGCGGCGACCACGTCGGTGCGCTCGGCGCGGTGGTGGGTGTGGATCGTGAGCTCGGGCGGGTCGGGCCGCAGGTCGCGGTGGGAGCGGCCGCCGCGCAGCGCCAGTGCCACCTCACGCGGCAGGACGACGGTGCCCGGTGCGGTCGGCACGAGCAGCGCGTGGTCCAGCAGCCACCGCAGGTGCGGCGCGGGCCGCGCGGAGACCTCGCCCTGCGGCGGCCCCCACATCAGCCGCCGCAGCACGTCGTGGCTGTGGTCGGGTGCCTCCGCCAGCAGGGAGCTCAGCCGGTCGGTGTCGGAGAACAGTTCGGCGAGGGCACGGGCGGCACCGACCGGATCGGCGGTGGCACGCAGCCCGTTGGCGGCGAGCAGTTCCTGCGCGCGGCGCGGGGAGAGCGCGGTGACGGTCTCGCCGAGCGTCGGGCCCAGCCCGGTGGGGCCGGGGCGCTGCGGGGTCGGCGCGAGCAGTTCCTGCGCCGTGCGGACCAGCCGCATGGCGGTGGGCGGGCCCCAGAGCAGCGCGCGGGAACGCAGCGTGGCCAGGGCTTCCGCCAGGCGGTGCTCGCCGTCGCGCAGCAGGACGGCGAGGTCGTCGAGGGAGCAGGGCGGCCCGGCGACGGCGAGGGCTTCGGCCGTCTGGAGGCCGAAGGTGTCGAGGCGGTCGAGGGCCCGCTGCACGGAGGCGCGGGTGCCGGCCCGGGTGGCGAGCTGCGAGAGATCGCCCGGCAGGGGCGAGAGCAGGTCGGGGCGGGCGAGCAGCAGCCCGGCCAGATCGGAGTCGGTGCGCGAGCGCAGCTCGTCGGCGAGAGTGCGGGGGTTGCTCCCGCTGGTGACCTGGCTCATCCGCACCACGGTACCGGTAAGGGGCGCCGCCGGTACCGTCCGGATGTGCGCCGGTCGGGCGTCGGGCGCAGATCCGGGCGGTCGCGGGCCGCCGCGACGGGCCTGTGGGGGAGCCGGCGGCGCCGGCCCGGGGCAGCCGTCCGCGACCGCGCCACAACGCGGTCGCCCGGGGCCCGGCCGCGCGTTCCGCAACGGCGCGCCGCGCCTTGCCGCCGGCGACGGAGCGCATTCCCCGTGGCCCCGCATGCTGCGCCCGCGACGGGGCGCGTGACACCGCACCGGCCCGGGCCGTCGCCGCGCACCCGCGTCCGGTTGCCCTCCGCACGCGCAGGCCCCGGACGCCCTCGCACTCGCAGGCCCGCCTCCGCTGACGCCGACGGCCCCGCCGACGCCGACGGCCCCGTGGGGGCGGCGGCGCCGCCGGCCGCGGGGCCGTGTCGAGTCCGATCCGGTCGAGTCCGGTCCGGTCGCGCCTGGGACGGTCGCGCCCGGGCCGGGGCGGCGGCGCGCTGCCGAGCCGACCCGGGCGCCCCGACCCGGTCGCGACCGGACCCCGCCGGGCCCTTCCGGCCCCGGCTCGGGGTGTCAGCCGAAGCGACCGGTGACGTAGTCCTCGGTGCGCTGCTGCGCCGGGTTGTTGAAGATCTTCGTGGTGCGGTCGTACTCGACCAGCCGGCCGGTCCGCATCCCCTGGTGGTCGTCGATGTTCACGCTGAAGAAGGCGGTCCGGTCGGAGACGCGGGCGGCCTGCTGCATGTTGTGGGTGACGATCACGATGCTGTACGTGGACTTCAGCTGGTGGATGAGGTCCTCGATCTTCAGCGTGGCGATGGGGTCCAGCGCCGAGCAGGGCTCGTCCATCAGCAGCACGTCGGGTTCGACCGCGATGGCGCGGGCGATGCACAGCCGCTGCTGCTGGCCGCCGGAGAGGGCGTGGCCGCTCTCCTTGAGCTTGTCCTTGACCTCGCTCCAGAGGCCGACCCGCTCCAGTGACTGCTGCACCAGGCCGTCGAGGTCGCCGGAGAAGCCGTTGAGGCGGGGGCCGAACGCCACGTTCTCGTAGATCGACTTGGGGAACGGGTTGGGCTTCTGGAAGACCATGCCGATGCGGCGGCGGACCTCGGCGGGGTCGACGTCGGGGGCGTAGACGTTCTCGCCGTTGTAGATCAGTTCGCCGGTGACGGACGCGCCGGGCACCAGGTCGTTCATCCGGTTGAGGCACCGCAGCAGCGTGGACTTGCCGCAGCCGGACGGGCCGATGAAGGCGGTGACCTGGTGGCGCGGCACCTTCATGGTGATGTCACCGACGGCGATGAACGAGCCGTAACGGACGCTGACGTCCTGCAGGTCGAAGACGGCGTCCTGCACGGGCTCCTGCTCCTCGGCGGGCTGCGTCGCCGTGCTCTCCTCGGGCGGGGTGCCCTCCGCGGCGGCGGAGTCGGCGGCGGAGTCGGCGGCCGGGCCGGCGGCACCGGGGCCCGCGGGGGGAGCGGTGCGCTCCTCCGTCTGCGTGGGCGAAGGGGTCATGGGGTCCTCCCGGGGTTCGGGTCCGGGCGCGCGGCGCGGGGTGCGTCGCCGGCGCGCCCGGGAGGGGTGGGGTGGTGGTCGGTGCCGGGTCAGCCGAGCTTGTTGGCCCGGGAACCCACGAAGCGGGCCACCACCACCAGCAGCAGCACGATGACGAACAGCGACAGCGCGCCGCCCCAGGCGCGCTCGATGCCCGCCTCGAAGGGCTGCATGGCGCCGCTGTGGATCTGCAGCGGCACGGCGCCCTGCGCGTCGGAGAAGTAGGTGGTCACCAGGTAGCGGGAGCCGAGCGCCGTGAGGATCAGCGGCGCGGTCTCGCCGACGCCGCGGGCGACGGCCAGCATCGAGCCGGTGGCGAGGCCGGGCGCGGCGGCGGGCAGCACCGTGGTCAGCACCGTCCGGGACTTGCTGGCGCCCAGCGCGTAGCTGGCGTTGCGCCACTCGTCGGGGACGAGCTTCAGCATCTCCTCGGAGGAGCGGGTCACGATCGGCAGCATGATGATCGCGATCGCCAGGGACGCCGCGAACGCACTGAACCCGGTGTGGAAGATCGCGCCGCTGGAGATCAGCAGGCCGTACACGAACAGGCCGACGAAGATCGAGGGGATGCCGGTCATGACGTCGGTGAAGAACCGCACGAACGACGCCAGCCGGCCCCGGCCGTACTCGACCAGGTAGATCGCGGTGGCGAGCCCGAGCGGGATCGCCATGAGGATCGCGCCGACCATGATGTAGGCGGTGCCGACGAACCCGGCGCGGTAGCCGGCCTCCTCGACGCGGTAGGTCGGCTCGTCGAGGGTGAAGAAGTTCCACCCGACGGCGGCCAGACCCTCCGACGCGACCTTGAAGAGGATCAGCACCAGCGGGATGACGGCCACCACCATGGCGACGGTCAGCACGGTCAGTGCGACGCGGTTGGCGACGGCGCGCCGCCCGGCGTTGCCCTGCGTCTCGCGCAGCGGGCGGTGGCCGGTGGGGGTGGTCCGCTCGCCGGCGCCGCGCTCGGCGGGCTTCAGGTCCGAAGTGGCACTCATACGGCGGCGTCTCCCGCGACTCGGCCGATCCGCCACACCAGGAGGCGGGCGGCGACGTTGATGACCATGGTGAAGAGGAACAGCGCCACGCCGATCGCCATCAGGCCGCGCACGCCCTCGGGGGTGGCCTCCTTGAAGAGCGAGGCGATGAGGGCGGCCATCGAGTCGCCGCGCTGGAGGAGGCTGGAGTCCCAGCTCTTGGTGGAGCCGATCAGCATCATCACGGCGATCGTCTCGCCGACGGCGCGGCCGAGGCCGAGCATGCTGGCGCCGACGATGCCGGAGAAGCTGGAGGGCAGGATCACCTTCCGCATCACCTCGAAGCGGGTGGCGCCCAGCGCGTAGGCGGCGTTCTGCTGATCCATCGGGTTGACGGCGATGACCTCGCGGACGATCGCGGTGATGATCGGCAGGATCATGATCGCCAGCACGATGCCGGCGGCGAGGTAGCCGGGTCCGAACACCGGTCCCTCGAACAGGAAGAAGCCGCCGGCCCACGACTCCAGCCATTCGAAGAACGGCCGCAGCACGTTGGGCACCAGCCAGAACAGGCCCCACATGCCGAAGACGATGCTCGGCACGGCCGCAAGCATCTCCACGGTGTAGGAGAGCGGCTTGCGCAGGCGGCGCGGCGCCAACTGGTTGATGTAGAAGGCGATGCACAGCGCGAGCGGCAGCGCCAGGACGATCGCGATCAGCGCGGTGACCAGCGTGCCGTAGATGAACGGCCAGGCGCCGTACACGCCGGTGAAGTCCGCCGGGTCGTCGCTGCGCGAGCCGCCCGACACCCAGCGGTCGCCGGTCAGGAACCCGAAGAAGCCCTGGTGCTGGAAGATCGGCCACGCTTCGGTGGTGGTCCGCACGACCATGGCGGCCAGGATGATGAAGACGCTGGTACCGGTGATGGTGACGAACCAGCGGAACGCCGGGTCGGCAACGCGGCGTCGTTTGCGGGACCGCAGCCCGGGGGGCGGGTCCTGCGGCTTCTGGTCGGTGATGACCGACATCGATCTGCTCCTGCTCGTGTGGGCCGGGCCGGGCTGGGGTGGGACCGACCGCCGGTGGGCACTCCGGCGAACTGCGGTACGGCCGGCGCGTGGGCGCCGCGGCGCGGGACGTCCTTCCCCGCCTGCGGGTCGGGCGCTCCCGCCGGGGCCGGGCGTCCCACGCTGTCGTCGGTGGGAGCGCCCGGCCCGGTGCGGGGCGGCCGGATCAGCCCTCGCTGTTGGTCTTCTCGACCTCGGCCAGGACCCGCTCGGTCAGCTCGTCGCCCAGCGGCGCGTAGCCCAGCTCGTTGGCGAGCTCGTCGGCGCGCTCCGACTCCAGCGCCCAGGTCCAGAAGCCCTTGAGGATGTCGGTGGTGGCCTCGTCGTAGCCGCAGGTGTAGGTGAAGATCCAGTTGGTACCGGCGATCGGGTAGCCCTCGCCGCCGATGCCGTCGATGGTGAACTGGAAGTTCTCCGGGACCTCGGCCTCCTCGGAGGCGGCGGAGGTGGCCTCCAGCGTCGGCGCGACGGCCTCGCCGTCGGCGTTCACGACGTGGGCGACGGAGAGGCCGGCCTCCAGCGCGAACGACTGGTTGACGTAGCCGAGGGCGCCCGGGTTCTGGGAGATGCCCTGCGCGACGCCCTGGTTGCCGTCACCGCCGAGGGTGCCGTCGGCCCACTCCAGCTCCTTGGACGCGCCGTACTTGTCGGACCACGCCGGCACCTCCTCGTCGAGGTAGTTGGAGAAGACGAAGGTGGTGCCGGAGCTGTCGGAGCGGTGCACCGGCAGGATCTCCTGGTCGGGGAGTTCCATGTCGGGGTTGAGGTCCGCGATCGCCGGGTCGTTGTAGTTGGTGATCTCGCGGTCGTAGATCTTCGCGATGGTCTCGGCGTCGAGGACCAGGCCGTCGAGGGCCTCGTCGTTGAACGCGATCACCACGGCGCCGAAGACGACGGGGAACTGCACGGCGGAGCAGTCACGCGCGCCGGCCGCCTCCTCCAGGGCCTCGTCGTCCAGGTACTCCTCGGAGGAGCCGAAGGCGACCGACTGGCCGATGAACTGCTCGACACCCGCACCGGAGCCGACGCTCTGGTAGTTGATGGTGACGTCGGGCTCGACCTGCTGGGTGTACTCGGCGATCCACTCCTGGAACAGCGGGTCCGGGAAGGAGGCGCCGGCGCCGGTGACGGTGCCCGACAGGCCGCTGCCCTCGGAAGCCGCCGCGTCGCCGCTGCCGCCGTTGCCGCCGTTGCCGTTGTCGTCGCTGTCGCTGCCGCAGGCCGAGAGGGCGAGGGCGGACACCGCGGCGAGCGCGGCGGTCTTGGCGCGCCAGTTGCGCATGGGTTCTGCTCCTTCAGGAACGCCGGCCCGTGCGGCCGGCAGTGATCTGATGTGACTGCGTCGGGACGAACGTAGGAGCGCCTGGCGACCGGACGAGGTTGGCCAAGTGAACGGCGGGTGAGATACCGCTGAACCCGCGACTTCACCGGGCGCGACGCGCCCGCAAGGCGCGTGAACGGGCCGTTCCGCCTGGCGGACGGGCCCGAACGGTCCTCTGGGACCGCCGTCGTTCACCGGGGCGGACGTGCCGCGGGTGCCGCCGTGCGGGGCGGGTGCACACACCCCGTACACACGGCGGGACGGGGAAAGGGGGCGAACCGGCCGTTCCTCGCGACCGTCCCGAACCGGCCACGCCGGCGCGGCCCGGAACGGGCGGCGCGACCGGCCGCCGCCCGTGCGGCCAGGGGCCGCGGCCACGGGCTGCCGCCCGGCGCGGCCCGAGTGGCCGGGCCACCGCCCCGGGGAGACAGTGGGTACGTGGCGGGCAGTGAGGCGGACCGGGCGTGGGGCGGGAGAGGGACCTCCCTGATCCCGCTGCTGCTCCTTGCGCTGGCGGTGGCCCTCAACCCGGCCGCGCCCCCGCACATCGTGTTCACCCCCCTGATGGCCGCCGCGCCCGTCGTGGCCGCCGCCCTGCTGGGGCTGCGCGGCACGATCCTCTCGGGCATCGCGGCGACGCTGCTCGCCGTCGTGATGCTCATCTGGTTCGACGAGGCCGGGGTGGTCGAGGGCGTCGTCAAGGTCATCACCGTCTGGACGGTCTCCGTGATCGCCGTCGGGGTGAACCTCCTGGTGCGGCGCGCCCGGCGACGGATGGCGTCGGCGCGGGCGGTGGCCGAGGCGGTGCAGCGCGCCGTGGTCCGCGACCCGCCGCCGCACCTCGGCGGACTCCTCATCGCCTGCCGGTACCGGGCCGCCGTCCACGAGACCCGGATCGGGGGCGACTTCTACGGCGCCGTCACCGGCCCGGACGGAACGGTGCGGCTGGTGCTCGGGGACGTGCGCGGCAAGGGGCTGGAGGCCACCGACTCCGTCTCCGACGTGCTGGGAGCCTTCCGCGAGGCCGGCGCGCTCGAACCCGGCCTGGCCACCGTCTCCGCGCGGCTCGACGCGGCGCTGGCGCGGGCCGCCCCCGCCAGCAACGGGGAACGCCCCGGCGGTGACGAGGGCTTCGTGACCGCGGTGGTCGCCGAGGTGCGCACCCGGGGACGGGCGCCGGTGGCGCCGGCCGCGGCCGGCACCACCGCCGCGCACGGGCCGGTCGGCGCGTCCGAGGGGAAGCGTGCGGGCGGCGAACGGGTAGGCCGCCCGTCGCGGGAGGC
>NZ_JAAVJD010000052.1 GCF_012033735.1 Streptomyces lonarensis
CGGCACCACGGCCCGCGCGGACGGCGGCGGACGTCCGCCCCGGCCCACCAGCCGCGACGTCGCCGACCGCGCCGGCGTCTCCCAGGCCACCGTCTCGCTGGTGCTGCGCGACCGCTGGCACGGCCGGGTCTCCCCCGCCCGCGCCGAGTCCGTCCGCGAGGCGGCCCGCGAGCTCGGCTACCGGCCCAACCTCGCCGCCCGCAGCCTGCGGTTGGGGCAGCGGCGCACGGCGCTGCTGGTGGTCCCGGCGCTGACCACCGAGTTCTTCGCCCGCGTGCACTCCGGGGCCGCGCGCATGGCCGACGAGCACGACATCGGCGTGGTGCTCTACCCCTCCCCCGGCGGGGTGGGCCCGGCACCGGACCCGTTCGCCTCCGCCAGTGCGACGGTGGACGGGGTGATCGCCTCCTCGATGGCGGCCGACGCGCTGGCCGGTCTCCGCGACGGGGGCCTGCCGCTGGTCATGCTCGACAGCGAACCGGGACTGGCGCCCGCCGTCGCGACCGTCAACCCGGACATCGCCGACGGCATGCGGCAGGTCTGCGCCCACCTGCTGGAGCTCGGCCACCGCGACTTCGGCCACCTCGCCGCGGCGGTCGACACCTGGACCTTCCACTCGCGCGCCCGGGTGCTCGCCGAGTCGCTGGCCGCGACCGGAAGCGCGCGCCTCGTCACCGTGCAGCATGCCGCGCTGACCGTCCGCGAGGCGACCGCGGCCGCGGAGCGCGCGCTGCGGGCCTCGCCCCGCCCGACCGCGCTGGTCTGCGACGACGACGTCCTCGCCGCCGGGGCCTGCAAGGCGGCCCGGCGGATGGGGCTCCGCGTGCCGCAGGACGTCTCCGTCACGGGCATCGACGACCTGGTGCTCGCCGCTGCGGTGGAACCCGAGCTGACGACGGTCAGACTGCCCGCCGAGGAGATGGGCGCCGCCGGGCTCGCGGCACTGCTGAGCGTGATCGGGGGCCGCGAGGCCGGCAACACGCTGCTCCCGGTGGAGCTGGTACGGCGCGGCTCCACCGCGCCGCCGCCGGACGGCGGCGGGGGGGCGGTGCCGACTCAGTCGTCGGTGCCGCCCTTCGCGTCGCCGCCCTTCGCGCCGGTGTCCTTCTTCCCGCCGGAGCCGTCGGCGCCGGAGTCCTCCGCGCCCGGCTCCTCGGCGTCGGAGCCGGCGGAGTCGGCCGGTGGCTCCAGGAGTTCGGCGAGGCGCCGGCCCAGCACCCGCTTGAACTTGCGCCGCTGCGGCCGGGTGCGGTCCAGCACCGCGACCTCCAGCTGATCGCCCGTCAGCGGCCGTTCCCCGCCGTTGCCGTCCCGCCCGAGCGCCTGGACGGCCAGCCGCAGGGCGGCGCCGAGCGTCATGCCGTCCTCGTGCCGCTGGTCGAGGTAGGCGCTGATCTGGTCGGCGTTCCCGCCGACGGCGACCGAACCGTGCTCGTCGATGATCGAGCCGTCGTGCGGCAGCCGGTAGATCTGGTCGTCCTCGGGGGCGTCACCCACCTCGGCGACGATCAGCTCGACCTCGTAGGGCTTCTCCCCCGCGCTGGAAAAGATGGTGCCCAGCGTCTGGGCGTAGACGTTGGCCAGGCCGCGCGCGGTCACGTCCGCCCGGTCGTAGGTGTAACCCCGCAGGTCGGCGTAGCGGACCCCGCCGATCCTGAGGTTCTCGTACTCGTTGTACTTGCCCGTCGCGGCGAACCCGATGCGGTCGTAGATCTCGCTGACCTTGTGCAGGGCCCGGGAGGGGTTCTCCGCCACGAAGACGATGCCGTCCGCGTACTGGAGCACCACCAGCCCGCGCCCGCGCGCGATGCCTTTGCGGGCGTACTCCGCACGGTCGGCCATCGCCTGCTGGGGCGAGACATAGAACGGTGTCGTCACCGGCTGTCGGTCCCTTCCTCTGCTCCTGCGCCCGGGGGCGTCCGATGCCCCGGGGCTGCCTTCTCTGCCACCGAACGGCCGCCTAGACCAGGGGGGCCAGCGGCCCGTTGGGCAGCTGGAGCCGCCCGTCCAGGACGCTGCGCGCCACCGAGGTCACCTCGTCCTCGCCGAGCCGGCGGTAGCCGCCCTCCGCGATGACCGCGACCACGGGGTAGATCCGGCGCGCCACGTCGGGCCCGCCGGTCGCGGAGTCGTCGTCGGCGGCGTCGTAGAGCGCCTGCACGGCCACCGTCGCCGCCTGCTCCTCCGTCAGGTCCTCCCGGTGCAGCTTCTTCAGGGAGCCGCGGGCGAAGACGGAGCCCGAACCGACCGCGGCGAAGCCGTACTCCTCGGACCGGCCGCCGGTGACGTCGTAGGAGAAGATGCGGCCGGTCGCCCGGTCGGTGTCGTACCCGGCGAACAGCGGGACCACGGCGAGCCCCTGCATGGCCATGCCGAGGTTGCCCCGGATCATCGTCGACAGCCGGTTGGCCTTGCCCTCCAGTGAGAGGGTGTCGCCCTCGACCTTCTCGAAGTGTTCCAGCTCCAGCTGGAACAGACGCACCATCTCCACCGCGAGGCCGGCGGTGCCGGCGATGCCGACCGCGGAGTACTCGTCGGCGGGGAACACCTTCTCGATGTCCCGCTGCGCGATCATGTTGCCCATGGTCGCCCGCCGGTCCCCGGCGAGCACGACGCCGCCGCGGAAGGCGACGGCGACGATGGTGGTGCCGTGCGGCGCCTGCACCGCGCCCTGCACCCCGGGAAGGGGGCGGCTGCCGGGCAGCTGCTCCGGCGCGTGCGTGGACAGGAAGTCCATGAACGAGGAGGAGCCCGGGGTGAGATACGGCGCCGGGAGCCGGCCCTGGTCGTGGGAGTTGGCTGCCACTGATGTCCTTCCAGATTGGAGCCGGCGCGCCGCTCCCGCCGGGCGCGGGGCCCTGTGCGGACGGCGCGGCGTCGAACCGGTGCAGAGTACGCCACGGACCCTACCCGCGTCGGCCGCCCTGGCGGCCCTCGCTCAGCCGGCCGGTGCGGTCCGGTGGGCGGCGCGGATGAGCCGCAGCACCTGGAACCGGGTCCCGGCAGGCCCCGCGACGGTCCGCACCACCCCGCTGACCAGCAGGTCGCGCACGACGCGACCGCAGTGTGCGAGCGGGGAGCCCGTCAGCACCTCCACGTCGTCGAGGCTGAACTCGGCCTGCTCGGTGGCGCAGAGCGCCGCGAGCAGCGCCCGGTGGTCCGCCGGCAGGGTGTCGACGCGGCGCCGCAGCGCTGCGGGATAGCGGCCGGCGGTCTCCTGCTCGGCGAGGTGGTCCAGGAACGGCAGCGGGTCCTCGGCGAGGGGGCGCCGGAGCGCCGCCACGTCGTAGAGCACCAGCCAGGAGGCGGCGGCGAGCAGCGCCGCAGGCAGCCCGTCCAGGTTGCGGCAGATCTCGGTGACGGCGGCGAGGTCCTCGGCGGTGGTGACGGCGCCGGGGCTGACGCGCCGGGCGTCGTCGAGCAGCAGGCGGGCGGCGCCCGCCTCGTCCGGGGCGTCGGTGTCGTCGGTGGCCAACGGGGTGAGCAGGAAAACCCGTTCACCGGGGAGGCCCCAGGGCGCGTCCGAGGTCACCAGCAGCCGCAGGCCGGGGCAGTCGCGGAGCAGCCGTGCCAACCGCTCCGGGTGGGCGGGCCGTCCGGGGGCGCCGTCGATCACGACCACCGCCGGCTGGTCGCCGAGGTACTCGGCGAGGGTCGGCGCGTCGGCGTCCGCGGTACTGCCGCCGGCGGTCGGGTCGCCGGTGAACAGCTCCCGCACGCAGTCGAGCAGCAGCTGTCCGGGGCCCGGCCCGGGGGCGGCCGGGTGGCCGTCCCCCTCCTGCGACGCGTGGGCGAACCAGAGGACCGGCAGTCGTTCCTCGTGGCGGAGCCGGCCGGCGGCCTCCTGGGCCAGCCGCGTCTTTCCGGCGCCCGGGAGGCCCACGATGTGCACCAGCCGCTGGTCGGCGGTGGCCAACTCCGCGACGATGACGGACAGCTCGCCGTCGCGACCCGTCAGCGGACGCGACGCCGCCGGGGGAAGCGGCGCGGCCTGCGTGCCGTCGCACTCTGCCAGGCCGGCGAACCGGTGCTGTGCGGCTGCCTGTTGCAGTGTCTCGCGGGAGCGCGGTCCGAGCCGGAGCGCGTCGGCGATGAGCCGGACGGTCTCCGTCCGCGGTCGGCGCACCCGGTTCTGCTCCAGGTCCCGGATGGCGCGGACGCTGATGGTGGAGAGATCGGCCAACTCGCGCTGGGTGAGGCCGGTGCGGGTCCGGTGGCGCCGTATGAGCGCCCCCAGGCGGGGGAGTTCTTCGCCGCCGGGGCCGCGGGGTGCGGTGGCTGGGCGGTCGTCGGCGGCAACCGGCTGCTGGAGCGCGGTGCTGGTCGGGGGCGTCTCCCGCTCGGCGGGAACCGGTGTGTGCGGGCGGAGCGCCGGCTCGGGGAATCCGGTGCCGCGGCCCGACTGGGGGGTCATGGTGCTGGTGTTCACTGGCGCTCCTGCCACTCGGTCGGTCAGGCCCTAGGAGGTGCCGCCAGGGCGAATCGCGGAGTGCCCGCGGCGTCCTGTCGCCACTGATTCCGCCACGGGCCCCTATCGGCGGGGCATCGTCGGGCCAGCAGCGGGCAGGCGCGACCTATCACCACCCCGCGGGGCGGTGGCGCCTTCGGGATAACGAGGGGATAGGTACGGCGATAAGGCCGGGATTCCCGCACTCCCTAGCGTGATGACCACGAAGAACGAAGCGCATCACCGACTCGGGGAGAACCCACATGATCAAGGTCGCCGCACTCCGCACCGGTCTCGTCGCCGCCACCCTCGCCGCCACCGTCTCCGTCCTCGGCACCACCGCCGCCCACGCCGAGGAGAGCGTCACCCAGCCGGTGCCCAACACCCAGCTGGCCGAGCTGATAGCCGAGCACGGCGTCAAGGCCCAGCTCCAGAACAACCCCTGGGACTGACCCGGCTGCGCAGCTGACTGCGCCGCGGCCCCCTCGAACTCCCCAGCACAGCACGGACGTTCCGCACCTCGCAGGCTCCGCACCTCGCAGGCTCCGCACCTCGCACGTTCCGCGCAGCCGACGCGCACCGCGGACCCCCGCACGAGACACCCCCGCCCGGCACCGCGACCGGCGCGAGCGGCCCGCCACCGCAGGGCCCGCGCCCCGCCCCGGACGTACAGCGCACTCCCCGCCGGCGCCCGGCGCCCGGCGCCACCGCCGCAACAGCACCGCGCACGCGGCCACCGCGCTATCCGTACGGACCACCGGCTGTCGCCCGGTTCCCGCCGCGCCCCACCTGGCCCGGCACGGCCTGGCCCCGCACCGCTTTCGCCCGCCACCGCTTTCGCCCGGCACCGCTTTCGCTCGCCACCCGCCTTCGCCCGGCACCGCCTTTGCCCGGCCCCGCCCGGACCGGGGGCCGCGCCCCGCGCCACCTCACCGTTCCGGCCCGGCGCGCGCAAGCGGCGCGGCGCACACCCGGGACGGCCCACCGGACCCACGGACGACGGACCTTCGGACGACGTGCCCGCGGACGACGGACCTGCGGATGACGTGCACGCGGAAGCCGGCCCCGCGGGCGCGGGCCGACCGCGCGTCGGCGGCCGGCCACGGCGCGCCCCCTTCCGTCGCGGCAGCCACGTCCGCCCCGCCCCGGCACGGGGCACAGCCGGCCGCCGTCAGCCGCCGACGACCTCGCGCGACGCTGACGCGTCGTGCAACAGCTCCTCCGCCTCGCGGAGTTCCGCCGCCATCTGACGGTCCTGGAACGTCGCCGCGGCGATCTCCAGGAGCTCGCGCGATCGGGCCGCGTCCCCGAGGTCGTCGCGCCTCGCCAGGAGACGCGCGAGGTCGACGCGTACCGCCGCCGCCCCGCCGAGGTCCAGCATCCGCTCCCGGACCGCCAGCGACCGGTCGAAGAAGCCGTGCGCCTCCTCGAAGTTGCCGAGCCCCGTGTGCACCTGGCCGAGGTCCCGCAGCAGGTGCCCCTCGCCGATGACATCGCCGCCGCGCCGGCACAGTTGCAGCACCTCGCTGAGGGTGCGCTCGGCGGCCGCGTGCTCGCCCCGCTGGATCAGCACCTGCCCGACCCGGCGCAACGTGCGGGCCTGGCCGCCCTCGTAGCCGGCGGCCCGGTAGATCTCCAGCGCCTCGTCCAACTGGTACTGCGCCGCGTCCACTTGTCCGTGGCGCATGCGGATGTGGGCGCTCTGCGTCAAGACGATGGCCCGCCCCACGACGTCGCCGGCGCGGTCGAAGTCGGAGAGCGCCAGGGCGTACAGCCCGAGCGCCGCGTCGTCGTTGCCGCGGAAACGCTCCAGCAGCGCCAGGTCGCGGCGGCACAGCGCCAACCCCTCCGCCTCGTCCAGCTCGGTGAAGATCGACAGCGCGGAGCGCAGCGAGTCCTCGCACTGCTGGTGCTGGCGCCGGTTGAGGTAGAGCGAGCCCAGCGATCCCAGGACGGCCGCGGTGCCGCGCCGGTTGCCCGCCGCGGTGACGGCGGCCAGCGCCCGCTGGTGGGTCGACTCCCAGAGGTCGAGGTAGCCGCGCACCTCAAAGAGGGTGACGAGCCCGGTGGCGAGGTCCCAGCAGGCCTCGTCCAACTGCCCGTCCGCCGCCTGGTCGACCGCCAGCGTCAGGTTGGGCAGCTCGCTGTCCAGCCATTCCATGGGGTCACCGAGCAGTTCGTCCACGTGGTGGGCGGGCGGGTGCCAGCGGGGCGCCTCCCCGCGCAGCACGGTGTAGTCCCCGCCGTAGATCCGGCGGTGCGCCTGCCCCACGAGGGAGAGCCAGCCGCCCATCATGCGTTCCTGCGCGCCGGAACGTTCCTGCCGGTCGTCGTGGACGGCCAGCCGCTCCCGGGCGAAGACGCGGATGATGTCGTGGAAGCCGTAGCGGAAACCGCCGCCGGTCTCCACGCCGACCACGTCGAGCATCTGCGCGTCGACCAGGGGTTCCAGCAGGTCCGACGGGTACGGCCGGTCGTCGTCGAGGAGTGCGCCGGCCAGCCAGCCGGGCAGCGTCGTGCCCTGCGCCAGGCTCATCAGCCGCATCAGCCGCTGCTCGGCGGCGCCGAGGCCGTCGTGGGTGAGGGAGAGGCTGGCGCGGATGGTCATCTCGCCGTGGGTCAGCTCGTCCAGCCGGTGCCGCTCGTTGGCGAGCCGGTGGACCATCGAGGCCAGCGTCCAGTGCGGCCGGGCCGCCAGCCGGGCGGCGACGATACGCAGCGCCAGCGGCAGGGCACCGACCGTCCGTACGAGGGCGTGGGCGGACCCCTCCTCGGCGGCCACCCGCTCCGGGCCGATGACGCGGCCGAGCAGTTCCAGCGCCTGCTCGCCCTCCAGCACGGGCAGTTCCACCCGGTGGGCGCCCGGCAGACCGGTCAGCCGGGCGCGGCTGGTGACGATGACGGCACTGGTCCGGCTGCCGGGCAGCAGCGGACGGACCTGACTCTCACCTGCGGCGTCGTCCAGGACGACGACGATCCTGCGGGTGGCCAGTAACGTCCTGTACATCTCAGCTCGTTCATCGAGGCTGTCCGGGATCATCGGCCCGGGGATGCCCAGCGCACGCAGGAACCGGCCGAGGACCTCGGCCGGACTGGCGGGCACCGGGCCCGCGCTACGCAGGTCGCAGTAGAGCTGACCGTCGGGGAAGTGGCGTTCGCTGAGGCGGTGGGCGACGTGGGTGGCCAGGGTGGACTTGCCGATGCCGGGCTTGCCGACGATCACCGCGACGCCGACCGCCTGCTGGGCCGAGCCGCCCACCAGGACCTGCGAGACCTCCTGCACCAGGGTCTCGTTGCCGACGAAGTCGGAAGTGTCGGCGAGAAGTTGGCGAGGGGTCTCCGGGCGGAAGGCGCTGCCGTGCTCGCCCGGTGCCTCCGCGCCGGGTGCGCCCGTCCCCGTGTCCGGTCCCCTCTCCGGCGACGCCGCCGGCTCCTGCCGACCGGGCGGCGTCCCGGACAGGGTCGCGCCGGCCGGCGGCGCGCCGGGCGGGGTGGCTCCGGACTGCGCCGCGCCGGACGCCGGAGCGCCGTTCATTCCAGCTGATGGAAGTGGTTCCAGGTGGCCGCCGAGGCCGCCGTCCGCGACGGCGGGGTGGCCGGTCGTCCCACCGCCCGTGGTCACCGCCCGCAGCCCCGGGTCACCCGCGAGGATGCGCGCCTCCAACTCGCGTAGATCACTGCCGGGTTCCAGGCCGAGCTCCTCGATGAGCAGCTGGCGTCCCTCGCGGTAGCTGTCCAGCGCCTCCGCCTGCCGCCCGGAACGGAACAGCGCCAGCATCAGCTGGGCCCGGAGGTCCTCGCGCATCGGGTGCCGGTGCACCAGCATCCGCAGCTCGCCGACGAGCTGGTGGTGCCGACCGAGCTCCAACTCCAGGCGCAGCCGCGCCTCCAGTGCCGTCAATCGCTCCTCGTCCAGCTGCTGCGCCTGGTTGCGCAGCTGCTCACTCGTCACCCCGCTCAGGCAGACGCCCTGCCACAACTGGTCGGCCGCGCGGAACAGTTCGGCCGCCTCCCCCAGACGGCCCCGCCGGGCCAACGCTCTGGCCTCCGTGATGCTGCGGGTGAAGACGGCACGATCGACCGCCTCGGGGTCCGCGTTGAGGACGTAGCCCGGCGGCCGGGTCGCGATCAGTGCGTCGATCCTGGCCGAGCTGAGGATCTTGCGGAGGCGTGAGACGCAGATCTGCACCTGGGTGCGCGCCGTGCCGGGCGGGTCGTCCTCCCACAACAGGTCCACCAGGAAATCCGTGCTGACGACCCGGTTCACCTCCAGGAGCAGCGCGGCGAGGATGATCTCCTGCCGGCCGGGTGGCACGCGCACCGGACCGTCGGGCCCGTTCACCTGGAGAGGGCCCAGTATCCGGAACGCGTGAGCGTCCCCGGCCGGGGCCCTCGGACTCGAATCGTCTGCCATGCGTCCCCCGTGGTGCGCTGATGGTCACGTCGAGTGCCGACGGGTCGTCCGTCAGTCTCACCGAACCCGCGCCGCTCTGTCCATGGCGGGTGAAGATCTGGTGGCGATAGCACGGTGATAGCGGGGAGTTGCGGGCCCCGCGCACGCTGGTCCGGACCGGCCCCTCGCAGCCTCCGCAGCTCGGGGGCCGGAACAGCCGGTAGGCCCCCGATCTGCGGGAGCACCGGTGGGGTTCGGGAGGGGAAGCCGATGAACAGTCCAGGAGATGTGCGCCCCGCGCGGAGCGCGCGGCTCACGGCGGTGGGGGTGGATCACGTCCGACTGTCGTATCACTATCTGGACGCGGGGGACGTCGAAGGGTACGGATCACTGCTCGACGAGAACATCGAGGTGGCGCAGCCCGGCTCGGTCCACGGCAACGGCCGCGCCGAGGTGCTGCGTTCGCACGGGTCCCCCGACCGGACGCCGGTCCGCCACCGCATCCACAAGATCGTCGCGGACGGGGACAGCGTGGTCGCCCTCGGCCGGCTCGTCCGGGGGCCGGGCACCCGGGTGGAACTCGACTTCGTCGACCACTTCACCATCTCGCCGGAAGGCATGCTGCTGAGCTGTCGACGCTACTTCCACACCGACCCCCGCTGAGCCCGCGCCGCCGCGCCGGGCCGCCGACGCCCACGGCACGGCGAGCCGGTCGGTCGGTCCGCCCGGCGGGCGCCGAGTGCCTCGGTACCGATGAGGTGAGCAGCACCGTCACCGAGCGCGTCGACCAGCCTCTACGCTGTCACCTGCGTCACCGCCGACCGTCGACCGCGTTCTGCAACAACCGAGTCCGGAACACCCGGTCATTGGCGATCGGCACGCGCACGCAGTGCATCGATCGGTCGCTCTTCCCGTCGCACCACAACCCCCGCCGCTCCTTCGATGCCGGGCCGGACCGGCCCTGCGACCCGGCCGGTGGGCCGCAAGGCGCGACAGAGGTACGTGGCCCCACCCGACGGCCGCGACGGCGCAGGCAGGAGGGGCGCTGCGGCCCGGTGGATTCGACATCGGCAGGCGGCGTGGCCGCCGAGCTCAACGTGCGCTCCCAGCCCGCCACCTCCCGAGAGGCATCGAACATGTCAGCCGTTCTCATCTGCCACGGTGTGAGCAAGACCTACGGCAGGCGCACCGTGCTGGACGGCGTGTCCCTCAGCGTGGAGGCCGGTCGGGTGACCGGCCTCCTCGGCCTCAACGGCGCGGGGAAGACCACGTTGATGCGCATTGCCACCGGGCTGGTCAGCCCGACGTCGGGCAGTGTCCGCGTGCTGGGGCACGGGCTGCCGCTCCGCCCCGCAGTCCTGGGCCGTGTCGGCGCGGCCCTCGACGCACCGGCGTTCTACCGCTGGATGACGGGCCGGGCGATGCTCCGGATCCTGTTGGACACGGCCGGCTTACGAGACGACGGCAGGCTTCAGCGTTCCCTGGAGCGCGTCGGCCTGGACGAGGCGGCCGACCGCAGGGTGGGCACCTACTCCCAAGGGCAACGCCAACGGCTTGCCCTGGCGGCCGCACTGCTCAAATCACCGGATCTGCTGGTCCTCGACGAGCCGACCAACGGCCTGGATCCGTCCGGTGTCCGGCTGGTCCGGTCGATCGTTGCCCAGGAGGCCGCCCGCGGCGCCGGTGTCCTCATCTCCAGCCACCAGCTCGACGAGATCGCGCGTGTCTGCGACAGCGTCGTGATGATGTCGCGCGGCGTCGTGAGTGCGGCGGGGACCGTGGAGGAGCTGGGTCTCGTGGAGGCCGACGGTCCGGAGGGCCTGGAGGAGTGGTTCTTCGCCCACCAGGATGTGGCCGACCGACCGGCGGGTTCCGAGGGCGGCCGACCATGAACACCTGGTTCCGCCTGTTCGGCGCCGAACTGCGTCGAACGCTGATCCGGCCGCTGTCGGTCGGCCTGCTGCTGCTCATGGCGCTGGGCGCCACCGTGCAGGCCCTGTCGGTACAGGACATCGCGCACGGCAACCTGGCGCAGGTACGCAGTGGAGCCGAACACCTCACGCCCGACGGTTGTGCGGCGGACGCGGCAGAACTACCCGCCGACGCCGGTGTGTCGCCCGATGTCTTCTACCAGGACTGCGTGAGCAACCTGCCCCGGACGGCTGAGATGTACCAGCGGATCGAGGCAGGGTTCCTCGACACCGCGGCGCAGTTGGCGCCCGCCCAACACCCATTGGGTGCGGTCGGGGCGGCGTTCGGTTGGCTTGCGACCGCGCCCGGACTGCTGGCGGCGCTGCTTCTCGCCGCCCACTTCACAGCGGGAGAATGGTCGCGGGGGACGGCGGTGCCCCTGCTGCTGCACGAACAGCGCCTGTGGCGGCTGTTGTCGGCCAAGGCGGCGGTCGTGCTGGCCTGGTTCCTCGCCACGGCAGGGGCCATGTCGCTCTCACTCTGGCTGCTCGCCGTTCTCCACACCCGCCGCTCGGCCCCGTTGCTCGGCCACGTGTCCGACAGCGAGGTGTGGGCCTTCGCGTCGCAGCGCATCGGTGCCGGCTCGCTCGTGATCGTGGTCGCCTCGTTCGCCGCGGTGGGGCTGGCCGCCGCGCTGCGCTCCCCCCTGCGGACGGTGCTGGTGGGTGTCCTCGTCCTCGGTGTGCTGACTCTTCCTCTCACGGCCTGGCTCCCGGGCGCGGTCGTCGCGGACGCCCTGGGTCTGCAAGGGCACCTCAACGTCTGGGACCACCTCTGGTCCGCACCGTCGGACTCCGCCGTACCCGCGGCCGCCCGGGCGCTGCCGTGGCTGATGGCTCTGGCCGCCGCGATCGGCCACGGTTGGCGGGTTCGTCCTCGGAGCCTCGTATGGCCGACTCGCGGGCAACGGCCCACCTTCCGGAGCCGGTCGGCCGGCCCCCCGGCTCCCGGTGGGCACCGCTGAGAGCGGAGCTTCGCACCGGCGCCCTGCCCGCGCTGGTCCTGGCGTTCGCCGTAGCGGCGGTCGTCTCCGCCCGCGCAGCGATGCTGCACGGGGAGGCGTATGCGCGGGGTACGGCGGGAACCGACGCGACGCTCGCCTCTCTCCACACCGTCACGGGCGCGGTGAACTCCGCTGCCCTGCACCATGCCTCCCTGCTCGGACTGTTCTTCGTGGCGTCGCTCACCGCGGTCATGGTGGCCGGTGCTCTCGAAGGCGGGGTCTGGGCGCTGCTGCGGCTGCACGAGAACAGGGTCTGGCTGCTCGTGGCGCGCAAGCTGACGGTGGTGACGGCGCTGGCCGGCGGGAGCCTGCTTCTCACGGCGGCGGTCCTGTGGACCGTGATGTGGGCATGCCGCGCGATGCAGCCGCCCGTCGCGCCGCCCTCGCGGGAAGCAGCCGCCGGCCTCGTGGTCGATGCCTCCGGCCCCGGTTGGGAGGAGGTCGCACCTACGGTCGCCGCCGCGCTGCTCGTTCTCGTTGTCTTCGCGGCATCGAGTGCCCTCGCAGCCGCGGCCACGCGTGCGGTCATCCCCGCGGCGGTCCTGGGAGCCGCGCCCCTGACCGTCACGCTTCCCCTGGTCACGACCGAGGTGCGGACATGGACTCCCCACTACTGGATCGCCCGCTGGATGGAGTTTCCGGACGGCGGCCAATGGCAGCTCTACTGGTGGAGCTCCGCGCCCAGCGGCGGCACCGCGGTGGCGGCGGGCATCCTGGTGTCGCTCGGGGTCCTCGCCACGGGCGCGGCCTGGCGGGTGCTGCGCGCCGAGCGGTCACTGACGCCCCGTACGTGAGGTCAGCCGTGCCCGCGCAGCAGGGGTACCGCGGCCCGGCGGCGGGGGCGGGGCTCCGCCCCAGCAGCCCGGGCGGCGGCCGAGCGTTCGACGGCAGCCGGGCGCCCGTGCGCCGAAGCGCCCGGGCAGCTGTTGCGTGCGCCCGGCCGGTCTATGCGCCGATCCGCTCGGAGACGCAGACGTGGAGCGGGGGGTGGATGTCGGCGGTCGACTCCAGCACGCCCGGGTAGGTGAGCCGTGTGCCCGGGTACGGGCTTTCGCAGTGCAGCGGCACGGAGGAGAACACCGAGCTCCCGTCGGTACGGTACGCCAGGCCGTCGGGGCCGACCAGATGGGCCGAGCACCGGTCGGCGGGCGGGTCGACCAGCAGGTCGGCGGTGCGGAACGCCCGCTGCCCGGCGCCCCCGACATCCCCGGCGCCCCCGACATCCCCGGCGTCCCCGGCGTGCCCGGTGCCCCCGTTGCCCCCGGTGTCGGCGTCGCCCCCGGTGTCCGGTGGTGCGCCGGGATGCCCGGGGCCGTCGGGTTCGCCGAGGTCCGTCCAGGCGAGGCAGTGCAGCGAGCCGGCCGGTGAGTCCAGTCCGGGGAATGCGGTGACGCGGATGTGCTGCGTGGGCAGCGGCCCGCCGCACACCGTCTCGCCGTACGGGGTGTGCCAGGGCGAGCCGGCCGCGCACACCACCGCCACGGAGAGGCAGGCCGTCGTGCCGCCGGGCGTACGGAAGGACACCGGGACGCACTCGGCCGCGGCGCCGCCCGGGGGGTCGGGCAGGAAGTCCCCCGGTGGATCGGTGTTCGGGGCCGGGGCCGGCAGCGGGTCCGGTGCGACGGGCGGCGGTGCCGTCAGGGCCGGTGGCACCGGGCCCGGCCCTCCCTGCCCGTCCTCGTGGCCACCGGCGTCGACCCCGTCACCCGCCTCCGGGCGGGTGGAGTCGGGTGGTACCGCGGTCGAGGACCCCTGCGCGCGGAGCGGGGGCGCCGACGGCTGCTGCGCCAGGTACAGCACGAGCATCGCCGCTATCACCGTCACCGCGGCGCCGCCGGCGAGCACCGCCTCCCACGGGAGTCGGGGAGGGTGCGGCGGGAGCTGTTCGGGGACGACCGGGATGTTCTGCTGTGTGTCCGCTTCCAGGAACGCCCGCTCCTCGTCGGTGAGCTGCGGCCCCTGCGACGGCGGTGGTGTGGTCACGGTCTCCCTCGCTCACTGCTGAGACCGTCACCGTAAGTGCCGCCGCCTCACCGGTCGGACGGCTCGCCCGAAGCGCAACCGGGTCGTGATGCAACCCGGTTGGGCGCCACCCCGGCCGGCGCGGCCGAACACGGCTCGGCCGCGCGGCGGCTGGGCCGCGCGGCCGCACCACCCCGGTCGGACGGGCTCGCCGGCGACGGCGCTGCTGCCGCCAACACCACGGGCGTGGCGGCCGGGCGGGCGGCCGGACCGGCTGTCGTGGCCGTGGCCGCAACCGTGACCGGGGGCTGCGGGGCGACCCGCCGGGTGAGCGCGACGCCCAGCAGGATCACCGCCATCCCCACCAGCACACGGGCGTTCAGCTGCTCACCGAGGACGACCACCCCCAGCACCACCGAGACCACCGGCAGCAGGTACCCCACCACCGCGGCGTTGGTGGCGCCCTCGTCGTTGATGATCCGGTAGGTGAGGTGGAAGGTGACCGCCGTGCAGCAGACCCCCAGCACGACGGCCGCCGCCACCACCGCCGCGCCCGGCGCGACCGGGACCACCGCGCCGCCGAACGGCAGGACGGCCGCAGCCGTCAGCCCGCTCGCCGCCACCAGCTGCGCCGCGGAGAGCGAGACCGTCGGAGTGCCGCGGCCGACGAGGGTGCGGCCCATGTACGTGAACGCCACCGCGTAGCTCGCCGCGGCCCCGACGATGGCGAGTGCGCCCCAGCCGGTGGCGATGCCCGACTGCCAGGGCGCGAAGAGCACCACCGTGCCGACGAAACCGAGCACCAGCCCCGCCAACCGCGCGGGCCGAACGCCCCGTTCGCTGCCGAGCGCCAGTCCCAGCGCGATCGACCACAGCGGCGTGGTGGCGTTCAACACCCCGGCCATCCCGGAGGAGACCGTCTGCTGCCCCAGGCTGAAGAGCGCGAACGGCAGCGCGTTGCAGAAGAACGCCGCCACGGTCAGGTGCCGCCAGACGGTGAGCCCCCGGGGGAGGCGCCGCCCGCTGACACGGCAGGCCGCGACAAGAACGAGCGCCCCCAGCACGCAGCGCGTGAAGGCGACCTGCAGGGGGGACAGCCCGCGCAGCGCCAGGTCCGTCCAGAGGAAGGTCGAGCCCCAGAGGGAGGCGAGCAGCGCCACCCGGCCCCAACCCCGCAGCCCACGTGTCGCGCCGCTCGCACTGCTCGTACCGCTCGTGCCACTCGTACCGTTCACGCCGGTCACGCCGTTCACGTCGTCTCCGCTCGCTCGGCCGCTGCTGCGGGAGAGGCGGTCCCGCGCAGTACGACGGTGCCCGAGCCGACCGATGAGAACAAGCGAATGATTACGCCTGGTCTGTTAAGTTTTGCTACATGCTCGATGTGAGGCGCCTCCAGGTGCTGCGCGCGGTGGTCAACAGCGGGACGGTCACCGCCGCCGCCACCCACCTGGGCTACACCCCCTCGGCCGTCAGCCAGCAGATCGCCGCGCTGGAACGGCAGGCCGGCACACCGCTGTTCGAGCGGGTGGGCCGCAACGTGCGGCCCACCGCTGCCGGGCTGCTGCTCGCCGAGCACGCGGCCCTGATCGGGGCCGCGGTGGCCCGCGCGGAGAGCGACCTCGCCGACCTGCGGGCGGGCCGCACCGGCCGGCTCTCGGTCCGCTACTTCGCCACTGCGGGGTCCACCCTGGTGGCGCCCGCGCTGGCGCGGTTGCGGGACACCCACCCCGGTGCCCGCGCCGACCTCCGGCTGTCCGACCACGAGGACCCGCTCCAGGAGGTGCTGCGGGGCGACGCCGACCTGGCCGTGGTGGTCGGGCCGGCCGACCGCGAGGTCGGCGCGGGCGTCCATCTCGTCCACCTGCTCGACGACCCGTACGCCGCCGTACTGCCCGCCGGGCATCCGCTGGCCGGCGCGGACGCCGTCGACCTGCACGAGCTGGCGTCGGAGCAGTGGGTCGGCAGCGAACCACCCGGCCCCTGCCTCGAACCCGTCGTCAACGCCTGCGCCGCCGCCGGCTTCACCCCCGACTTCGTGGTCCAGAGCGAGGACTACGCCACCGCCCAGGGGTTCGTCGCCGCCGGGCTCGGCATCGGCCTCATGCCGCGACTGGGGCTGCGCGCCCAGCACCCCGGCGTGGTGGTGCGCCCGGTACGCAACCCCGAACCGGTCCGCGCGATCTCCGCCGCCGTCCGCAGAGCCGCCCTCGAACGCCCCGCGCTCGTTGGCCTGTTGGACGCGCTACGGGCAGCCGCAGCCGACGGCGTCCGGCCGACCGGGACGCCCCCGACCCCAGCGCCGCAGAGCTGACGACCGGCTACCGGAGACCGGTGGTCGGCCGAGTTGGCCGCGGCCGCCGTCGGACCACGGGCCGACGCGCGCCGAGCCGCGCGGACTCAGCAGACGTGCTCCTGTTGTGAGCCCCGGACGCCCCGGACTTTCGCGTAGAGAGGGCAATGGCCGGCGGGAGCGAGGGACGGCCCGGTCTTCGGAACCGTCGCATTGTCGATCGCGCGGTCACCCGTTGCCTTCGCTCTGCCCTGTACGTTGTTCCGCACGACCCTGGTGCGGTTTTCAGTACCGACTCGGGTCGGGAGGGGAGAGGGACTCCGATGACGATCAGTGCGAGCGAAGCGTTCACCAACCTTTCCCCTCTGATCAAGCAGGTCAACGAGGATCACGCCCCCGTCCGCATCAGTTCCGAGCAGGGTAATGCCGTGCTCATGGCCGAGGACGACTTCGAGGTCTGGCAGGAGACCATGCGCCTGCTGTCCACACCCGCCGATGCCGCCCGTCTGCTGGCCGCCGTGGCCCGTGACAAGGCAGGCCAGGAATCGACGGTCACCACCACCATGGACGAACTGCGGAACATGGCTGAGGGTCCCCCGTGAGAGACACCAACTGGAGCACGGACGTCGGGGAGTTTTCGTCGCACGGGAAGCTCCTCTGATGTTCGAGAACGCCTTCCACGCCACCCGTCCCGGGGTCCGTGAACACCGCTGCTGACCGGCGTTGTCCGCTCCGAAGGACACGGATGGGGCACGGCCGTCGAGCCCCGGTCGCCTTCGGGTGCCCGAGGAAGGGCACGAGCGCTCGCGAGAGCCCCGGGCCCTCCTGCCGATGGAGCCGGTCTCCGCGCGAACAGCGATTCGCTCTCGTCAGCTTGTACGTTCTGGATATGACTGGTGATTGGCGAATGGATCGGATCGGGGCCGCGCTCAGGGGTGAGAACCCGACTGTGCTGCGACGGTTGACGGCGGGGTTCGCGGTGATCGGGGATGTTCAGTTCCTGCCGGGCTACTCGGTTCTGCTGGTGGACGAGCCGGAGGTGCAGCGGCTGTCGGACCTGCCGAGGGCCAAGCGGCTGGCGTTCCTGTCCGACATGGACCGGCTCGGCGAAGCGGTCGAGCGTGTCTGCCGGCGGCTGGACCCGGCCTTCCTGCGGGTCAACCTGGAGATCCTGGGAAACACGGACCCGTTCCTGCACGCGCACGTCTGGCCGCGGTTCGCGTGGGAGCCCGCCGATGTGGTGGGCGCCCCGGTGTGGCTCCATCCGCGTGAACGGTGGAGCGAGGAGCGGTCCGGGCTCGGTCCGCAGCATGACGGACTGCGGGAGGCGATCACCGACGAACTGGACAGGCTGCGCTCGTCGACCTGACGCACAGCTGGCACGATCACACGGCGATGGGGAGATCAACAGAAGAGGGTGTTCTCATCCTCAGCAGTAGCGCCGGGCACTCCGGTGCGCCGACGACTGGCGCTGCCCGGATGTCGATGCGGCCAGGGCCTGTGGCCTACGCGGCGTGAGTGTCCGTTCCGCGCAGGATGTACAGGTCGTCCCCGAAGACGGCGGAGATCTGGATGCGGCCGCCAAGAGCGGCGACATAGCGGGCGATGACCTCCACGGTGGAGACCTCTCCTCGCTCGATCTGCGAGATCCGGCCCTTGGTCACGCCCATCAGTTCCGCGACGTCGCTCTGTGTCAGGCCGAGAGACGTGCGACGCTCGGCAAGCCGATGCCCGTCGATGTACGCCTGGTTGCGCTTGCGGGCCTCGGCTACAGCCTCGCCGCCGCCGGCACCCGCAACAACCTCGGCACGTACATCGCTCCACTTGGGAAACTTCTTCATTGCTGTCCCTCCTCGGCTTCGCGTTCCTTCACGTACTCGACGTACAGCTCTTCCGCGCGTGGGATCGCCTGGCGGTACCAGGCCGACCAGTTCCCTGATTTGTCACCGCCCACCAGCAGAATCGCCGAACGCCACGGGTCGAAGACGAACAGGAGGCGGATCTCGGAGCGGCCTGCGGAGCCGGGGCGTAGTTCCTTGAGGTTGTGGACCTGCGCCCCTTCGAGTCGATCAACGAGCGGGCGGCCCAGGCCGGGGGCCACCCTCCGCGAGCCGGTCGATAGCATCCACGACCTGCGCCTTTGATTTCACGTCCAGGGCGTTGATCCAGGCGAGGATCTCATCGGTGACGCGGATCTCCCACTCCTCCATGCCGGGAGTGTAGCAAATACTCTACTTCCGGTGGATTCCCGACAGTGGCGGCCACCTGTCCAGCGATGACCATCTGCCGACGGGTGGCGTGCTTCTACTGGGCGCGCAGGTTTCCGTTTCGCGGGCCCTTGCTCCTGCGCGGTCGTCGTTCATCGAGGACGAAGAGTGCTGCCAGGCGATTGTGCAGCGAAAGTCCCGGCGGGCTCGGACACAGCGAAGGCCCAGGTTGAGGACGGTGTCCTTGGCCTGGGCCTTTTCGTGTGGAGCGGGCGACGAGAATCGAACTCGCGCTCTGAGCTTGGGAAGCTCATGTTCTACCATTAAACTACGCCCGCGCGTGGCGCCCCGGAGGGTGCTCGACGGTCGTTACTGTACCTCATCCGCCCGCTCACACGCAGCGCTGCGGGGGCCGGTCGGCGGAGGTGGGGCGTGGCCCGTGCGGCGTGCGCGGGCGGGGGCGGAGCATCCCCTACGGTGGCGGGGTCGCCGTCGATGTACAGGAGCGGGCCCTTGCAGACCACCGTTGTGCGCTGTGCCGAGGGGCACCAGTTCAGCACCCGTGAGTTCCCCATGCAGCACCTCAGTGCGGACCGTATCGGCCCGGCCCGGCTGCTGCGGTGTCCTCGCTGCGCGCGGTTGCGCAGCGCGGTGCCGGTCGGGAAGTAGCGCGGGCGCGGCACGGAAGCAGCCGCGGTCGGGCCGGCGGAGCGCCGGTCGGGCCGCGGCTCCGTGAGGCGGTGTCCACCCTGTGGGCAGGGTGTGTGTGGTGGTGAAGCTGCGGGTAGCGGCGGTGGTGTGGTTCCGGTACGGATCGTTTCTGGGCGGTTCGGACTCCTTTTGTTCCGTTTCGTGATCGTCCTGGGTGCTTGCCGCGCCTCGGAGGGTGCCGGCCGGCGGGTGTCCGGCGGGCTCGGACTGGGTCGGCGCCGAAGGCGGCCGACGACCGCCTCTCGACGGCGGTACGGGCACGGGTCTCACCGACTCCGCCCGGCGTCGGGACCGCTGTCGAGCCGCAAGAGTCTGCCGTGTGGGGAACCATCGGTCAGCCGTGTACGAGGAGAACTGCATACGTGCTTGAGGAGATCTACGCCCACGTCCTGCGTCGCAACCCCGGGGAGCGGGAGTTCCACCAGGCGGTGCGCGAGGTGCTGGAGTCGCTGCCGGTCGTGCTGGAACGCCGACCGGAGCTCTGCGACGGGTCGCTGCTGGACCGGCTCTGCGAGCCGGAGCGGCAGGTCATCTTCCGGGTGCCGTGGACCGACGACGAGGGCCGGGTGCACGTCAACCGCGGCTTCCGCGTCGAGTTCAACAGCGCGCTGGGCCCCTACAAGGGCGGCCTGCGGTTCCACCCCACCGTCAACCTCGACATAGTGAAGTTCCTCGCCTTCGAGCAGACCTTCAAGAACGCCCTCACCGGCATGCCGATCGGCGGCGGCAAGGGCGGCAGCGACTTCGACCCCAAGGGCCGATCCGACGCCGAGGTCATGCGGTTCTGCCAGTCGTTCATGACCGAACTGCAGCGCCACATCGGCGAGCACACCGATGTCCCCGCGGGGGACACCGGCGTCGGCGCCCGCGAGATCGGCTACCTCTTCGGCCAGTACCGCCGGATCACCAACCGCTTCGAGGCCGGTGTCCTCACCGGCAAGGGCGTCGGCTGGGGCGGCTCGCACGCCCGGCCGGAGGCCACCGGGTACGGCCTGGTGGTCTTCACCGCCGAGATGCTGCGCGTCCGCGACCTGGAGCTGGAGGGCATGCGCGTCGTCGTCTCCGGCTCCGGCAACGTGGCGATCCACGCGGCGGAGAAGGCGGCCGCCTCCGGCGCGACCGTCGTCGCCTGTTCCGACTCCGGCGGCTACGTCGTCGACGAGGAGGGGCTGGACCTCGACCTCCTCAAGCAGGTGAAGCTGAAGGACCGCGCCCGGCTCAGCGCCTACGCCGACGAGCGGGGCGGCGCCGAGTACCACGACGGCGGACGGGTCTGGGACGTCGCCTGCGACGTGGCGCTGCCCTGCGCCACCCAGAACGAGCTGGACGAGGACGCCGCCAGGACGCTCATCGGCAACGGCGTCCGCGTCGTCGCCGAGGGTGCCAACATGCCGACCACGCCCGAGGCGGTGCGCGCCCTCCGGGAGGCGGACGTGCTGTTCGCCCCCGGCAAGGCCGCCAACGCCGGCGGGGTCGCGACCAGCGCGCTGGAGATGCAGCAGAACGCCTCGCGGACGCTGTGGACCTTCGAGAAGACCGAGGACCGCCTCACCGAGATCATGAAGCACATCCACCACACCTGCCACGACACCGCCGAGCGGTACGGGCGGCCCGGCGACTACGTGGCCGGCGCCAACATCGCCGGGTTCGAGCTGGTCGGCGAGTCGATGCAGGCCCAGGGCGTCATCTGACCCCGACGCGGTCACGCGGACACCGGCGGCGCCCGGCGTCCCCGCGCCCGCCGTGTGACGCAGCGCCGCCCGTAACCCCACGGGGTTCCGGGCGGCGCTGCGTTCGGGGGCGGTGTGCGCCCCGGGCGGTGGGTCAGCCGGCGTCGCGCTGCCCCTCGCGGTCGCCGCCGTCCGCCTCCGGCGCGGGGCGCACCCGCTCCGTCAGCAGCGCGGTGTAGTCGTCGGCCCAGCCCCGGACCGTCTCCTCGTCCCAGAGGTCCGTGGAGTACGCGATGTAGCCGACCAGCACGTCCCCGGCCGGTACCAGGCCGAAGGAGACCTCCGTCCGTACCGCCGGGACGACCAGGTCCTCGACCGCCGCCTCGACACCCGGCAGGTCCAGGTCGGCGAGGAGCGTGTTCTGGTACTGGAAGCCGACGGGGACACGGTCCGGGATGTCCCGGTCGCCCGTCGCCTCCCGCACCGAGGCGGCGACCTCACCCATCGGCAGCAGCCGGTCGGCGCCCTCGGTCGCGCCGCGGGCCACCAGCCGGACCAGCTTCTCGAACTCCCCGCCGGCGGCGGCGACGGGAACCCGCAGCACGTACGGCGCGGAGGTGCACGCCACCAGCTCCTCGAACTCCTGGCGCTCCCGGTTGGCGTGGGAGACGTTCAGCAGTACGTCGGACTGGCCGGAGCGCCGGGCGAGCATCGTCCCCATCGCCGCGGCCGTGACCGCGAACGGTGTGGCGCCCTGCTCGCGGGCGACCCGTTCCACGTCGCGCCGCGTCCCGGCGGGCAGCGTGAACACCACGGCGGAGCCGGCGCCGCTGAGCTTCGCCGGGCGCGGCCGGTCGGTCGGCAGCTCCAGCCGGAACGGCGCGCCCGCCAGCTCCCAGGCCCAGTGCTCGGCCCGCCGCGCCGACTCCTCCGGCGGCATGGGGTTCTCCAGCTGCCAGCGCGCGTAGTCCGTGGACTGGCGTACCTCCGGCAACGTGTGCGGGGTGCCGTCGACCGCAGCCCGGTACAGCGCGGCGAGCTCCTGGAGCAGGATGCTGACCGCCCAGCCGTCGCACGCGGCGTGGTGCAGCACGAACAGCAGCGCCCAGCTCTCCTTGCCTGTGCGCAGCAGCCGGAGGACCGGCCCGGCGCCGGCGGTGAGGTCGAACGGCAGCTGCGCCACGTCGGCGCCGATCCGTTCGGCCTCCTCCGCGCGTTCGGGCTCGGGCAGCGCGGTCAGGTCCTCCTCGGGGAGCGGCACGGGGCCAGGGGGCAGCACCTCCTGGAACCAGGTGCCGTCGTCGCGGCGGAACCGCAGCCGCAGCGACTCGTGGCGTGCCACCAGGCCGGCCAGCGCCTGCCGCAGCGCGCCGACGTCGAGGGCGCCGTCGAGGACGAAGCGGATGGCGACGTTGAAGACCTGGGGCAGCGGGTGGCTCTCCTGCGCGGCGAGGAAGGCGCGCTGCTGGGTGGTGGCGGGTGTGGTCGGCGTGACGCCCGGTCCACCGGGCCGGCCCCCGCCGTCGGTACCGGCGGCGGTGTCGGTGTCGGCGGCGGCGGGATCGGCGGCGTTACCGACGGCGGTGTCGGTGTCGGTGTCGGTGTCGGTGTCGGTGTCGGTGTCGGCCGGCGTGCGCGCGCCGGACGGCCGACTGGCTCCGGCGAGGTGCGCGGCCGATTCCCGGAGGGTGGGGTGCTGGTAGAAGACGGCCATCGGCAGCTCCGCGTCGAACGCCGCGCGGACGCGGTTGGCCAGGCGGATCGCGGTGATGGAGTGGCCGCCGAGTGCGAAGAACGAGGTGCCGGCGTCGATCTCCGCTGGCGTCAGGCCGAGTTCGGCCGCCCAGAGGGAGCGGAGCCGGCTCTCCCACACGGCGGCGTCGGTGCCGGTACCGCCGCCCGTGCCGGGCGCCGCAGGTGTGGCGCCTGCCGCCGGGGCATCAGGTGACGAGGCCGGTGCGGAGGCCGGTGCGGCGGCGGGTGCGGGGGCCGACGCGGGGAGCCGCGTGGTGTGGCGCGGGTCCGGCAGGGCGGCGCGGTCCACCTTCCCGGTGCCGGTCAGCGGCAGGCGGGGCAGCACCGACCACGCGGCGGGGATCAGGTACTCGGGCAGCCGCCGGGTGAGGCGTCGCGTCAGCCAGTCGGTGAACGCCCGGTGGTCGTCGTCGCCGTCCCCGACGTCCTCGGCGGGTACGACGTGCGCGACGAGTCGGGCCTCCGTCCCCCGGTCGTGCCGAGGGAGGACCACCGCCTCCCGGACCTCGGGGAGCGAGGAGAGCACATGCGCGGTCTCCTCCGGTTCGACGCGGAAGCCGCGGATCTTCACCTGGTCGTCGGAGCGGCCGAGGAACTCCAGGACGCCGCCGTCGGTCCAGCGGACGAGGTCGCCGGTGCGGTAGCGGCGCCGGCCGGCGCCGTCCGCGCCGGGCGGGACGGTGAACCGTTCGGCGGTGGCGTCGGGCCGGTGGAGGTAGCCGTCGGCCACGCCCGGGCCGGAGACGTACAGCTCGCCGGGGGTGCCGACCGGGACGGGCTCGCCGTCGGCGTCGAGCACACTGAGCCGGGCGTTGTCGACAGGCCGTCCGATGGGGATCGGGCCCTCGTCCTCGCCCGGCACCGCGGGGGCCACGGTGTGGTGGGTGCAGCAGACTGTGGTCTCGGTCGGGCCGTAGATGTTGACCACCTCGTACCCGGCCGAGGCGTGCGGCCGGGTGCGGAGCACGTCCCCGCCCGCGACGCAGTACCGCAACGGCGGCTGGTCGGCGGCCGGGAGCTGCAGCAGTGTCTCGGCGAGCGCGGTCGGCAGCATCGCGAAGGTGACGTGCTGCGCGGTGTACCAGGCGGCGAGTTCCCCGGCGTCGCGCCGGACGGCGTCGTCGGCGACGGTCAGGGTGGCGCCGGCGGTCAGCGTCGGCCAGATCTCCAGGACCGAGGCGTCGAAGCTCTGGCTGCACAGCAGCGCCGTGCGGTCGGCGGCGGTGAACCCGAACCGGCGGTGGTGCCACTGGCAGAGGTCCACGACGGCCCGGTGCGGCACCACCACGCCCTTCGGCCGGCCGGTGCTGCCGGAGGTGTGGATGACGTAGCAGGGGTCGTCGGGGCCCGGGGTCCGTGACGGCGTGGTCGGGGAGCCGGCCGGCGCGGGGTCGTCGACCCCGACCAGGACGGTGGCTTCGGGGACGTGCGGGTCGTCGGGGCCGCCGGCTGCCGCGGTCAGCAGCAGCGGCGCGGCCGCCTCGGCGATGACGGTCTCGGCACGTGTCCGGCCGAGCGTCGGGTCGAGGGGCAGGTAGGGGCGGCCCGCCCGCAGCACGGCCAGCAGGGCCACGATCAGGTCGGCGCCCCGGGGCAGCCAGACGGCGACGGGCGCCGACGGGTCCGCGCCGCCCGCCCGGTGCCGGATGACGGCGGCCAACCGGTCCGCCCGGCTGTCGAGTTCGCGGTAGGTGAGGATCTTCTCGCCGTCGACGACGGCACGGCGATCCGGGCCCTCGGCCGCCCGCTGGGCCACGAGTTCCTGCACGGTGACGGCGGGGATGTCACGGGTCGCGCCGTCGCGCCACTCCGCCGGCACGGCGCGGGGCGCGGACGGTGTGCCGGCGGCGTGCCCGGCGTGCCCGGCGTGCCCGGCGTGCCCGGCGTGCCCGGCGGGTTCGGAGGCGTGCCCGGCGTCGGGTCGGGCGGGTTCGGCGGGTTCGCGGTGCTCGGCGCGTTCGGACAGCCCGGCGGGCCCGGCGGCTTCGGCGGCGTCCGGTTCCGGGGCGGCGAGGGTCGGCAGTGGCCGCTCGGGGTCGCCGACCGCCGCCGCCAGGATCTCCCGGAAGGTCGAGAAGAACCGGTCGACGGTCTCCTCGGTGAACAGGTCGGTGCTGTACTCCAGATGGCAGCGGACGCCGGTCGGCCGGTCGGTGAAGTAGACCGTCAGGTCGGTGAGCGTCTTGTCGGCACCGGTGTCCAGGGCGGTCGCCGTGACCTCGGGCAGCTCGAAGTGGAACGGGTCGTGGGACTCGTACTCGGCGATGACCTGGAAGACCGGGGTGTGCGCGGTGGTGCGCGGCACGCCCGACTCCGCCACGACCTGGTCGAACGCGGCGTCCGCGTGGTCGTAGGCGTCGAGCGCCACACCGCGGACCTGCCGCAGCAGCGCGGGGAAGGTTCCGGCCGCGGCCAGGTCCAGCCGGAGCGCGACGGAGTTGAGGAACAGCCCGAGGACGTCCTGGTGGCCGGGCGGCCGGGTCGAGGTGGGGGTGCCGATGACGATGTCGTCCTGGCCGTTGAGGCGGCGCAGCGCGGCGGCGTAGCCGGCGATCAGCGTCATGAAGAGCGTGGCGCGATGGCGGCGGCTCAGCTCACGCAGCTCGTCCGAGAGCCCCGCGTCCAGATCGCGGAAGACCGCTCGCCCCCGGGAGCTGAGCGCCGCCGGCCGGGGGTGGTCGGTCGGCAGGCTGCACAGCACGGGGGCGTCGGCGAGCGCCTTGCGCCAGTAGACGAGGTCGGAGGCTGCCTTCCCGTCCTGGTGTGCGGCGAGTTCGTCGCGGGCCACGTCGGCCGGGGTGCGGCCGAGGGCCGGCAGTTCGGGCGCCGTGCCGGTGCGGTGGGCCCGGTACAGCTCGGAGAGGTCACGGGCGAGGATCGACGCCGAGTGGGCGTCGGCGACGATGTGGTGCATCGACAGCACCAGGACGTGGCGCCGGTCGCCGGTGGTGACGAGACGCGTGAACAGCAGCGGGCCGTCGGCCAGGTCGAAGGTCCGGGCGCTCTCGGCCGCCAGCACGTCGCGGACGGCGGCCTCGGGGTCGGCCGCGGCGTCGCGGCGGTCCACGACGGCGTGCGCGAGCACGAGCTGCTCCGGGGCGTCGGCGGGCCGCACGTACTGGCGCGGGCCGTCGGCCGTCTCCCGGAAGACGGTCCGGAGTCCGGGGTGCCGGGCGACCAACGCGCGGAGCGCGTGGTGCAGCGCGGCGGGGTCCAGTGGGCCGTCGAAGCGGACGCCCTTCACCTCGTTGTAGGCGGTGCTCTCGGGGAACATGCGGTGCGTGATCCACACGCGCTGCTGCGCCGGGGAGAGCGGGTCGCCCGGCCCGGTCGGCTCGCCGCCGGCCGGTTGCGGGCCCGTGGCGGGGGCGGCGGTCGGTCCGGTGGCGGCAGCTGCCGTGGCGGCGGGACCGGCGGGGCCGGCGGCCGGTTCGGCGGCGGTGTCGGTGCTGCGGCCGGGGGTGGTCCGCACGGCCGGCGCCGTGCCGGTGGCGGTGCGCGGCCGCTCGCGATGGCTGCGCCGGAGCGCGTCCAGGTGGCGGAGGCCGCCGCGCAGCGCGTCCGACGGCACGCCGAAGTCGACCAGCGAGACGATCTCGTCCGCGCCGGCTGCGGTGACCGCATCCACGACGGGGGCGACCGACTCCACGGTGCCGATGAGCGCGCGCTGGTCGCAGTAGCGGCCGTAGGCGCGCCGGAAGAGCGTGTCGAGGTCGTCCTCGTCCAGGGAGCCCATGTCGACGTGGTGTCCGAGGCTCCGCGAGACGGTGCCGAACAGCGACAGCGAGGCGCGCATGTAGCGGGCCAGCGGCTCGTAGGCGTCGGCGCGCGCCGTCTCGTGGTCGGCGGCCAGATAGGTGTGGAGCAGCACCGCGACGTGTCCGGCGGCGGGGTCCAGCCCGGCCGCGGCGCGCGCCGCGCGGAAGCGCGCGATGTTGGCCGTCAGTTCCTCCACGCTCTGCGCCATCAGGTTGGTGACGATGCCGACGTCGTTGCGGCCGGCCAGTTCGTAGGAGGCCGGGTTGCCGACCACCGCCGTGTACATCGGCGGCAGTTCCTGGACGGGGCGCGGGAAGATGCGGACGTCGGCCGTGGTGCCGTTGCCGGCGTCCCGGGTCAGTGACTCGCCGCGCCACAGCCGGCGGACGTCCGCCACCTGCTCGTACATCAGCTCGCGGTGCTTGCCGAACCGGTCCGGGAAGAAGACGAAGTCGTTGGAGTGCCAGCCGGAGGCGCAGCCGATGCCGATGCGTCCGCCCGAGAGGTTGTCCACCATGGACCACTCCTCGGCGACCCGGATCGGGTCGTGGAGCGGCAGGACGACCGAACCGGCGTTGAGCCGGACGCGGCTGGTCTCCCGGGCGAGGGCGGCGGCGAGCACCGCCGGGTTGGGGAAGAGCCCGCCGAAGGAGTGGAAGTGCCGCTCCGGCATCCACAGGGCGTGGAAGCCGTTCTCGTCGGCGAACCGGGCGGTCTCCGCGATCAGTTCGTACCCGTCCTCGACCTCGGGGTAGTCACCGAAGAAGTAGAGGCTGAACTCGGGTGGGCCGGACCGGCCGGCGGGCGCCTGCGCACCGGCGGTCACCGGGGAAGGTGTCGGGGCGGCGGCCGGTGCCGGGTCGGTGGCCGGAGCGGTGGCGGCCGGGGCCGGGGGAGCGGCGGCCGGGCGTGCGGCGGTGGTGTTCCACGCCATCGCGGTGAGGGCGCCCCGCCGGGAGCCGGCCGGCGCGGCCTCCGGGGCCGGTGCCTCCGCGGCGGGCTCCGCACGCGCGGGCGC
>NZ_JAAVJD010000053.1 GCF_012033735.1 Streptomyces lonarensis
GAACGCGCCGCCGCCGAACTCAAGCAACGCTGGCGCGCACTCCAGCACGTCACCCTCAGCCCCAACAGAATCGGAGCCATCACCAAAGCCGCCCTCGTCCTACACGGCTCATGGAAGTAAGCACCGTTGAGAAAACCTCACTGTCCGCATTGGGTAGTTCTTCCACCGCTATACCGACACTGGCAACCTAGCTGCCAGCGGCAAGCTTGGAGAGCACCCCGCGCTCAAGGAGACCGCCGCCCAGCTCGCCGGCAACTCGGTCGGTGGGTGCGGCGAACACCGGGTCCGTGTTTCGCCTGGCGCCCAGCCAACCCTGTCCAGTAGAGGCCGAGGTTGCCGGTGGTTTCTGGTCATTCGCTCGTGCCCGCACTGATTCATCGTCGGACACCGAACCTCGCTGAGGCTGAGCTGCGGAACGACCGCTCACGGACACTCGCTAACAGCCACTTGCACGCTTGGAAAGCGTGTTGGGTTCACACCCTCGCGAGTTCGAATCAGTATCCTCCGCCCAGCCTTCACCGGGCTGAACGTAGGGCTCCATCGCCTCTTGGGTTCAAGGGGTCGTCGCAACACCGCCCGGTTTTAGGTGGTGAGTAGATCACGTAGACGCTCGGCTGGGGTATCCCAGTCGAGCGTCTTGCGTGGGCGGCCGTTGAGTTCCTGGGCGAAGTGTTCGAGGTCTTCGGGGGTGTGGTTGCTCAGGTCGGTGCCCTTGGGGAAGTACTGCCGCAGCGGCCCGTTGGTGTTCTCGTTGGAGCCGCGTTGCCAGGGCGAGGCGGGGTCGCAGAAGTAGACGGGCATACCGGTGGCCGTGCTGAACTGGTGGTGGCGGGCCATCTCGCTGCCCTGGTCCCAGGTGAGGGAGCCGCGGAGGTGGGCGGGGAGGGTCTGGACCGTGGTGAGCAGGCCGTCGCGGACGGTCTCGGCGTCGTGTGCGCCGCCGGGCAGGTGGACCAGCATGGTGTAGCGGGTGCTGCGCTCGACGAGGGTGGCGATCGCGGAACGGCCGGCGGCGCCGATGATCAGGTCGCCTTCCCAGTGCCCGGGCACGGCCCGGTCCTCGATCTCGGCGGGGCGGTCACTGATCATCACCATCGGGTCGGTGAACCGGGGCGTGCGCCGCTGGGGGTCCCGGCGGGGCTTGCGGCGGGTCCGGCCGGACCGGACGGCGGCCTGCACTTCCCGTTTCAGGCCCCCGCGGGCCTGGAAGTACAACGCCTGGTAGATCGTCTCCACGCTCACCCGCATGTTCTCGTCGTCGGGATGCTCTTTGCGTCAAACGTGGCAGATCTGCTCGGGTGACCAGCGCCGGCGCAGTCGGTCCTGGACGAAGCGACGCAGGTGTCCCTCGCGCAGTACTTTGCGGTCCTTGGGCCGGGGTCTGCGCGCGGCGGCCTTCCGGTGGGCGGCGTAGGGCTGGTAGTCCTCGCGGCCCGAGTTCGCGTCGATCTCCCGCTTGACTGTGCTCGCCGGACGCCCCAAGGCGCGTCCGATCGCCCGCATCGACTGACCGGCCGCGCGGAGATCGCGGATCCTCTCGCGCTCGGCGAGCGTCAGGAACCGAGGGTGAAGCTGCTTCTCCAGGGCGCTCAGGCCCACCGATGGCGTGGTCACACCGGACATCGTGACGGTCCCGGTGGCGTAGTCGACACGGCGCCCATCAGCGTAAGTGCGCCTGGTGGCGGTCTTCTTGACGCCCCAGTCCCAGTCCTTGGCCGTGCGCTCGTTCACGCCGACACGCCAGGCCGCGACCCGGCGTGTGACACCGGCGGCCCGCAGCCGCTCGTACTCGTCCCGCCCGGGGTGGCGCCGAGACAGGCGCACCGAGCTCCGTCCGGCCTTCCGGGCCCAGCCGAAGGCGGTGCTCCGGTTCACTCCCAGCTCACGCGCCACCAAGGTCACGTTCCCCACGGCATCCAGCCGCGCGAGAAAACGCTCCCGTATTCCCGCAAGATCATCGCTTCCAACGGCCACGGTCCTCGCAACTCCCACAGATCGCGGGTGTTGCGAGGACCGTTAGAACCCAAGCCTCGGCGGTGGGGCCCTACGTCGTTGTCCCGGAACGGCGTTGTCCCGGCCGTTGTACACGGCGGGGCTCTCGGGTGTCCGTCGCGAAGCAGCGAGATCACGTCCCGTCCGTCCCCCGGCGCGCGGGACTCCGGCAGCGTCTCGGCAGGTGGACCGTGGGGCGGAAGTGCCGGACGGCCGTCGGTGGCGGGTCATATCGTCTGCACAGACCGACTGGTCGTGACGACGGGGGACGAGGGACATGCGGGCTGAGGAATCACACTTCGCGGATCTGGTGCAGGGGCGGGCGCAGCAGTTCCAGGTGCCGCTCTACCAGCGGACGTACTCCTGGACGGAGAAGCAGCTGGCGCAGCTGTGGCTCGACATCCTGGACCAGGCAGAGTTGGTGGACGCGGGCACCGCGGCGAGCACGCACTTCCTCGGCTCCGTCGTCCTCGCGCCGTCGCCGCAGAACGAGGCGACGTTCCCCCGCTGGCTGGTCGTCGACGGCCAGCAGCGGTTGACCACCCTCTCGCTGGTGCTGACCGCGATCCGCGACCACCTCGCCGAGGCGCACCCGGACGAGGCGGAGCGCATCGACGAGGAGTACCTCGTCAACAAGCGCAAGAAGGGGAACGACCACTTCCGCCTGTTGCCGACGCAGGCGGACCGGCCGCAGTACGCCGCCCATGTGCGGCGGGCGCAGGTCGAGCAGCTCCCGGACGACCGGGTGATCACGGCGTACCGCTTCTTCCGCCGCAAGCTCGCCGACCTGGCCGAAGCCGCGGCCGACGCCGCTGCGGGGGCGCGGGAGGTGCTGCGGATCGAGCAGGCCGTCACCTCCCGGCTGATGCTGGTGACCATCACGGCCGAGCGCGGCGACAACGTGCACCGCATCTTCGAGTCGCTCAACAACACCGGGCTGAAGCTGAGTCAGGCCGACCTGCTGCGCAACTACCTGTTCATGCGGCTGCCGACCCGGGGCGAGGAGGTGTACGAGGGCAGCTGGTTGCCGTTGCAGAGCAGCCTGACCAACGACGAGTTGGAGCAGCTGATGTGGCTGCAGCTGGTGCTCGACGGCGACGACCGGGTGCGGCGCCGGGACCTGTACACGGCGCAGCAGCAGCGCTTCGAGCCCGGTGCGGGCGGGGAGACCGCCTCCGAGGCGGACATCGAGGCGTACATCAGGGAACTGCACCGCCGCAGCTTCCTGTTCCGGCGGATCGTCCGGCCGGCGGAGGAGCCCGACCCGGTGCTGCGGGGCGCGTTGCAGCGGCTGCGGGAGTGGCAGGCGGTGGTGACCTACCCCGCGCTGATGGTGGTGCTGGAGCAGCTCGACCGGGGCGCTGCCGACGCCGCCGAGGCGGCCCGTGCCCTGTCGTACGTCGAGAGCTTCCTGGCGCGGCGGATGATCTGCCGGGTGCCGACCAACAACCTCAACCGGATCTTCCAGTCGGTGCCGGCGCAGCTGCCGCGGGACGAGGGGGTGGCGGACGGGCTGCACCGGCTGCTCTCCGCGGCGAACCGGTTCTGGCCCGACGACGAGGAGCTGCGGGAGAAGTTCCGCGGGGCGCCGTTCTACCAGTACGGGCGGTGGAACCAGCGCCGCATCGTGCTCCAGCGGCTGGAGGAGAGCCACGAGCACTCCGAGCCGGTCGACTTCGCGTCGGCGGAGCTGACCATCGAGCACGTGATGCCGCAGTCGCCCGGTGACGCGTGGCTGCGGGTGCTCGCGGAGGACGCCGAGGCTGCGGCGGAGGGCGAGTCGGCGGAGGAGCTGCACACCCGGCTGCTGCACACGCTCGGCAACCTGACGCTGACCGGCGTCAACTCCCAGCTGTCCAACCATCCCTTCGAGCGCAAGCAGGGGCTGCTGGACAACAGCCGGCTGGAGATGAACCGCCGGATCGCCGCCACCGACCGCTGGGGTGTGGAGCAGATCATGGCGCGGGCCGACGACCTCGCCGACCGGGCGGTCCGCATCTGGCCCGCCCCGCAGCAGCGCCGGGGGCGCGCGGAGCGGAGCCGGGACTGGCGCCTCGCCCACCAGGTGCTCGCGGTGCTGCCGCACGGCACCTGGACCTCCTACGGCGACCTCGCCGCGTTCGTCGGTTCGGGCGCGCAGGCGGTGGGGGCGCATCTGGCCAACACCGAGGGCGTGGTCAACGCCTACCGGGTCCTCAACGCCGACGGCAGGGTGGCGGACGGTTTCCGGTGGACGGGGTCGGACGGCGGCGATGTCCGTACCCGGCTCGCGGCGGACGGGGTCCGGTTCGCGGCCGGTGGTGGCGCCGATCCGGCGCAGCGGCTGAGCGTGGACGATCTGGCGGTGCTCCTCGACATCGCGGAGGGCGGCGGGGAGGCGGAGTCCGCGCCGCCGGTGGATGCGCCGCCGGTGGATGCCGCACGGGCGGACGGCGGCGAGGAGACGCGGGCCGCACGGTTCGTGCGGCAGTTGGCGGCGGACGACTCGCCTGCCACGGTCGCGGCGGTACAGGAGCTGCTCGCCGGGTGGGAGAAGCTCGGGGGCTGGGTCGCTCACGGCGCGGGCACCGTCACGACCAGCGCGTATCTGATGCTGGGCCGCGCGGGGCTGCCCGGCCAGGGCATCTGGCCGCTCACGCTGTACCCCGGCAGCGGGCGGGGCGGCACCGCCGAGGTGGTGTTCGCGCACATGGCCCGCCGCGAGCCCTTCGTGGAGCGTGCGTGGCGTGTGGAGTTGCTGAACCGGCTCAACGCCGTGGACGGCGTCGCGATCCCGGAGGGCAAGTTGGAGCTGCGACCCACCTTCCGCCTCGCCGTCCTGGAGGACGCCGCGAACCGGGAGCGACTGCTCAGGACGCTTGCGTGGTTCCGGGACTGCTGGGAGCAGCGCGAGAGGCCCTGACGGTGCGGCCCCGGGCGGTGGCTCGGGACGGCGGGGCCACGAGCGGGGGCCGGAGCGGTCGGGGCGCATCGGCGCCGCGGCGGGCGCCCTCCTCGCGGTCGTCCCTCCTCCTCGGGGCCGGCGCAGGCCTCCCGCTGCCCCGGGCGCGTCCCGTCAGCCGCCGGGGTGCCCGCCGGGCTCGGGGAGTCGGGCGAGGAGGTCCGGGGTGGTGATCAGGCCGGTGGCTCCGATGAGGCGGTGGGCGACGACGAGGCCGGCGGCGTGGACGGCCGGTCCGGCGTCGCTGGCGCAGGCGTCGGTGAGGACCCGTACGGTGTGGCCGCGTTCGAAGGCGTCCACCGCCGACTTGAGGACGCACGAGTCGGTGGCGATGCCGCAGAAGACGAGGTCGGTCCAGCCGGCCGCGGTGATGAGCGCGTCGGCGGCGGGGGTGAAGCAGGTGTAGCCCGGCTTGTCGATCACGGCGTGGGCGTCCGGTACCAGCGGCGCGAGCGCGGAGACGATGTCGGTCTCCGGCGCGGACTGGAGCCTGGTCCAGTCGAGGTGGCGCTCGAAGGGGCTCCCCGGGTGGTTGAGGTAGCGGGTGAGGACCACCGGCCGGCCGGCGGCGCGCCAGCGACCGGCCAGTGCCGCGATCGCGGGTGGCAGGTGCTCGGTGTGCTGGTTGATGAAGCCGTTCTGCAGGTCGACCACGATCAGCACCGCGCGGTCGACGTCCACCGCTCCGCTCGCTCCGGCCATCGGGGCTCCTCTCGTCCGCGTCAGCCTGCCCTGCGGGAGCGGGTTTCGACCGCGCCGCGGACCACGGGAAATCCGTGGAGGACGCGTGACGCCCATGTGACCATGACGAGCCCGGAGTTGAGGGGCACCGATTGATTGTGACCATTCAGTGACGGGTTATGATCGCGCGCCGCGTGGGGCGGCATCTGTAACGACCGAAGTGGACACGCCGTGCTGCTCGTCATCCTGTTGATCTTCGCGATACCCACCGCCGTCTTCGTGGTCTGGCTGGTCGGCTCGTTCGTGCTGGACTTCGTCCGCGAGTACCGCAACCCCACCCCGGACACCGACCCGGACCACGGAACGGTCGACGACGAGGACGCGGCCGCGGAGGACGAGGGCTATGTGATGTCCGACCAGGTCGCCGCCCTCGGTCTGCTGCCGCCGGATCGCCAGAACACCAAGACCAGCAGGCCGGAGCAGCCCGAGGTGGTCTTCGTCGTCGAGGCGGCCCGCAGCGGCGCGTGGCGCCCCGCGGCGGAGCTGATGGAGAAGATCGGTGACGACTGGGAGCGGCGCTCCCGTTGCGCCTATCTGCTCGGTGAGGTCGCCGCCGTCGACGACACCTGGCTGCGCGAGTGGGACGCCGAACGCCCCGACTCGGCGGACGCGGCAGTCGTCGCCGGCAGGGGCGCCGTCATCCGCGCGTGGAAGTTCCGGGGCGCCAAGCGGGCGGAGCACACGACGGAGGAGCAGTTCCGCGACTTCCACCAGGTCCTGCTGCGCGCCCGCGGCATCAACGGGCGCGCCGCCGAGCTGAACCCGGCGGACCCGACCCCCTACATCAGTGAGATCTGGATCGGCCTCGGCCTGGGCTATCCGCACGAGGTGATGCACGCGCTGTGGGAGGAGATCACCTCCCGTGCGCCCCTCCACTTCGAGGCCCACTTCTCCGCGCTGCAGTACTGGAGCGCCAAGTGGCGCGGCTCGCACGAACTGGCGATGGGGTTCGCCACCCGTGCCGCCGACAACGCGCCCACCGGCAGCCTGCTCTCGGCGATGCCACTGCTCGCCCACTACGAATACGCCTTGCACACCGGGGCGCCGGACTCCGAGGACTGCACCCCGGAGATGATCAAGCGGGTCGACGCGGCTCTGTTGGATGTCGCGGCCGCGGACCCGGACGACGTGCGCGTGGCGGAGGTGCGGCACCTGCTGGCGGCCTTCCTCACCTGGCAGGGGCGCCACGAGGCGGCGCTGGAGCAGTTCCGCCTGGTCGACGGGTATGTGGACGCCGTGCCGTGGCGCTACTCGTCCGACCCGGCGGCCGAGTTCTGCCGGGTGCGTGACGTCGCGGTGGAGCAGGCCCACGCCACGGCCTGAGTCCCGCCCACTCCCGACCGCTGCCCCGCCGGCCCCCGGCGGGGCAGGGTCGCGCCCGGGGCCGGACGGCCGCGGCCGGAGCCGCGCTCACCCCGGGCGCACCAGTAGCGCGTACTGCGGCAGCGCGAGCAGCAGCAGCACGGTGCCGGCCTCGATCCAGCGGTACTTGACGCGGATGATCCCGCTGGTGCGCTCCAGCGACGCCAGCAGCGGCGGGGCCGGGTCCCGTCCGACCTGCTCGAACGCCCGGCGGAGTCGTTCGCCGGTCATCTCCCCCGTGACGTGCTGGAAGTAGCCGGGGCCGTCGTGCCGGCCGTTCTCACCACGCGTGCGGTGGCGGGGCGCGATGGCGCGGACGAAGCACCCGACGGCCAGCAGCCCGCAGACCGTCCCCGACCACCACAGCACCCCGCCCGGCCCCGCCGCGGCCTGCGGCCCCTTCGCGACGCCGCTGATCGCGATGCCCATGACCGCGCCGGTGAAGGCGAGCAGCACGGCGGCCTTGGCGTCGGCGCGGGTCAGCTCGACCGCGTTGGCGGCCGCGAACCGCTCGATCGCCGCCACCACCCCGTCGGACTCCCGGTCCCTGCCCCGGTCCCTGCCCCGGTCCCGGACGGCGGGCGGGCGACGCCGCGGCCCCGCCGGGTGCGGCCCTGCTGCCGTCCGCCGGCGGCGGGCGGGTAACGGGACGACCACGGCGCCGCCCGGCCGGGGGCGGCGTCCCCACGGGACGGTCCCGCGTCGCGCCGGCGGGGTCATCGCCCGCCGCCGACGGTCCGGGGGTCCCATCCGTTGGGGCGGGCCCCGGGCATCGCGGGGTAGGGCGCGCGGGTGCCGCCGCTCCCCGCCCCGGGATCGGAAGGACCGGCACCGCCCCCGGGCCCGGGCCCGGCACCGGCACCGGGGGCGGGGGCGCCGGGCACGGGGCGGCCGAGAGCGGCCAGCCGGTCGCGGACCACCTCGGACAGCTCCCCCTGCTCCTCGGCGCTGAGCGTTCCCAGCATCCCGGCCATCTCGTTCTGCCAGGTGGTCTCGCCCCGGAGGAGTTCGGCGTGGGCGACCGACCAGTCGAGGACCTCGCGCACCTGGTCGGGGTGTCTGACCAGCCAGAGCGCGGCCAGGGACGCCGGGCCGTCGCGGACCGCCCGCAGGCAGAAGGCGTACGCCTCCTTGTCGATCTCCGCCCAGGACGCCGGCGGGCCGGTGTCGTCACCGGCTCCCAGCCGGACCTCGCGCTCGTCGTCCCGCTCGCGCACCTCCACGGCGTGGTAGGTCAGGCCGGTGTCGTGCAGCTCGCGGGGGTCGGAGAGCTGGCTGAGCAGCTCGGCCGGGCTGACGTGTCTGCCCGCCGTGCGGTAGCGCTCGAAGACCTCGCGGACCGCTGCCACCGCCTGGCCGCGGACGACGGACCAGCCGTCGGTGGTCCGCGACCGGACCACCTCCACGGGGTTCCGCACCCACCAGCGGATGTGGACGTCGTGGGACTCCCGCTGGTGCGCTCCGGGCAGGCTGATGGGCAGCGTTCCGGCCGCCTCGTCCAGCCGGACGTAGAAGGCGGCGTCGTAGCGGAACCCGCCGGGTGCGGAGTACGAGAAGTCGTCCTCACCGTCGATGCCGATGCCCGGCTGCGGCTTGGTGGTGGCGGACGGCGAGCGGTTGCCGCCGGCCAGGTGGTACCCGCCGTCGCGGTCCCGCAGGACCAGCGCCCGGTCGCGGCGGCTCGCCCAGCGTTGGGCCACGCGCTCCCGCCAGGGGGAGCGGGCGGCGAGGGTGAAGAGCGGTGCGCTCGTCGTCTCAGCTTCGGGGATCATGCTCGCCTCCGGGGGCTGCTGGTCGGCGGGGAGTGGCGGGTTCGGCGGTGCGCCAGCTCTGCAAGGCCCGGTGGGCGATGCGGCGGACGCTCGCGTCGACGGTCTCGTCGCGGTCGATGCGGCGGAACAGTCGCAGCACCCCGCGGTCGAGCCGGTGGGAGAGGGCGGTCAGCAGCGTCACGACGGCGCTGTGCACGTGCTGGTCGCGGGAGGCGGCACGGCACCACTCCAGCAGCTGGTCCGCCGTGGCGTCGAACGTCCGGTCCGCCACGAGCGCGAGGTGCACCAGGTCGATCACCGCGTCGCGGAAGTCACCGCCGGTCCGGAGCTGGTTCCAGAACCAGGAGTGCCGGAGCAGCAGACAGGGGAGCAGGTCGGCGGCCTTGGCGCGGGCGCGGGCTCCCTCGGTGCGCCACTCCGTCAGATGGGTGATGACGACCTCTTCCGCACCGCCCGCGAAGATCGTGTCCAGGGACCAGACCACGGCAGCGGCGACCGCGCGCTCGTCGCCCTCCCTCCCCCGGTAGCAGGTGCCCAGCAACCTGACGGCCAGGTCGGGGCGGTGCGCCCCGAACGAGGTGCCGCAGGTGAGCGCCGCGGTGGTGCGGAGCCGCCAGCCGCCTCCCCAGCTCCAGTGGCGCAGGAAGTGCGTGATCTCGCTGCGGCGCAGCGGGCTCTCGGCCGCCATGGCGAGGGCGTGGGCGGCGATCCGCCGATGCCCGTCCCGGTCGGACCTGGCCAGTTCCCGGACGTGTTCGAGCGCATGTCGGCCGCTCCCCCAGATGACGGCCCGTCCCATGACGTTGCCGACGGGGACGGCGAGGTCGGACCGGTCCGGGACATCGCTCAGCCAGGTGGTGAGCAGCAGGGCGATCCCGCTGTACTGCCGCCACAGGTGGTGCAGCAGCGCGGCGCCCTGCCCGGTGCGGACGAACCGGACGGGTTCGACGGTGTAGCCGTAGCCGGGCGCCTGGCGGATCTCCGGCTCGCCGCAGTGTGCCCCGGTCAGACGCAGCAGGTCGTCGAGGGATCGGCGGAGCACGAACGCCGGGTTGGCCTCGGGTTCCGTCGGCTGCCGGTCCACCGGGGGCGGCTCCGCCCAGGGGTGCAGCGCGTGGTGCAGCCGGCCGTCGGCGACGAGGAGCAGCCGATCCGCCTCCTCCCGGATCACGCGGTGGTCCTCGCCCTCGAAGACGCAGACGGAGAGCAGGAAGGCCAGGGCGTCGGGCTGTTCCCGCACGGCGGCAAGCAGTTCGGGTACCTCGTCGTGCGCGAGGAAGCTGAGCCGGTCGAGCACGTCGTCCGGGTCGGGGCCGTCCTCGCCCGCGTTCACGAGCACGCCCACCAGCTCGGTCACGTCCGCCGGCGTGAGGTCGGCGTCGAGCAGCTCCTCCACCAGCGTCGGGCCGGCACGCTCCACCAGGTGGCGGCGCTCGGCCTCGTCGGGGATCTCCGCGGCCAGGACCGAGGTGAACACCTCACGTGTCGGCGGTGGTTGGCATCGGATCGGCTTCACGTCGAGCTGCCGGGTGAACGGGCGCACCAGGTGCGGCTGATCCGGCAGGACGACGACCATGCAGGCGTCGGCCTCCGTCAGGCGCCGCCGCAAGGTGGCCAGCGTGCTGCGGCCGAGGCACTGGTCCGGGGTCATCCGTCCCGGGGCCAGGCCGGGCACGAGGTAGCCGTGAGCCTTGTCGACCGGGCGCCAGGAGGCGAGGTCGGTGTCTCCGTCGAGCACCCGCAGGTCGAAGCTGGGTCCGCGGTGGTCGTGCAGCAGGTTCAGGGCGGCGGTGCGGCGGCCGCTGCCCTGCCGTCCGACGAGGAACAGGACGCGGTCGTCCAGGGCGCGCAGCGCGGAGTCGAACCAGACCGGCCGGGTGAAGCCGTGGAGGGCCTCGCGGATCTCCCGGGCGGTGACGGGCTCCGCGTACGTCTCTTCGGGGAGGCTGCCCGGTGTCGACGCGGCGGAGTCGTTGACCACGCGCTGGTCTCCGTGGAGGGCGCCGGTGTTGATGTTGCCGCCGGGTGCGTGGATGAACACGCCTCCGGCGCCGGTCGGCGGGCGGCCGGCCAGGGCGTCTTCCGGGAACTCCTCCGTGACCGGTTCGGTGGCGGGCCGCTCGCGGTCGTCCCCGGCGGGCGGGCCGTGGCCGTCCCTGCCGGACCGCCCGGGGGCGGCCGTCCGCCGGTCTCCGTCGTCCGCCGGGTCCTCGGGGCGGGCGGCCAGTACCGTCCCGCCGCCGGGGGCCCCGTCGGGGTGGTCCGTCGCGGTCATCGGTCGGCCTCGCCCGGGCCGCCGCGGTGGGTGTCGCCCTGGTCGCCGCGGACGGTCTCGGCCCGGTTGCCGCCGTGGCGGTCGCCGCGCACGTAGTCGCCGGCGAACCCGCTGATCCGGTCGCCGCGCACGTAGTCGCCGGCGACGCCGCCCACCTGGTCGCCGGCGATGTCGCCGACGTGGCCGCCGTGCGAGGCGTCGTTGTTGGTGACGCTCTGCCCGCCGTGGACCGTGCCGGTGTTGAGGTTTCCCCGCTCGGCGGAGTTGCTGACGGTGGTGCGGTGGGTCGTCGTCCCCTGCCGCCGGGGGTGCGGCGGGGCGACGTCGCCGGCCCCGGCGTTCGGTGCGCCGTGGTCCCGCATCACGCGCTCGCCGAGGATGCGCCGGTCGAAGAGGCTGCCGGACGGGGTCGGGACGTAGAGGTACGCGCGCTGGTCGAACTGCTTGCCCTCGACGGTGGCCGGCACCTCGATGAAGTGCTCCGGGTGCCGTCCCGTGTATCCGGAGGCGACCGCGTCCTGGTAGCAGCGGTCGGACAGGATGGCGGCGACGTAGGTGACGTTCTCGTCGGAGGCGGCCAGCATCCCCTTCACCGGGCGGGAGTCCAGCAGCCGGTGGGTGTCGTTGCGGGGTGTGCCGTTGCCCGCGAACTCGCCGCCGGAGTCGGGGAGCGGCCCGACGTGGAGGCTGACGCGGAGCCGGATGCGGACCGCGCCGGCGGCGTGGAGCGCGAACTCGGCCAGCACGTCCTGGAGCGCGGGGAGCCAGGGGTGGACGACGAACGGCAGCCAGGCGGGGTCGTACCCGAAGACGTAGCCGTCGCCGGTGGAGGCCGGGAACCGGCGCGACTCCCAGATCTCGGAGAGGCCGCAGCGGTCGAACGCCCGCTCCAGGAGCTGGGGGACGGACCGGCTGATGTACTCGTGCTGGACGGCGGGATGACCGGTGAAGTCCTTCGCGTCGACCGCGAGGATGCCCCGGTAGGGCGGCAGGTGCCGACTGCCGCTGTGGGGGCGGGCGTCGGCGGGGCGCTGTACGTCGGACACGGGTGCTCCTGGGCTCTTCGGTGCCGGGTGGGAAGAGAGATCCTGCTCGGGCGAATGGACGGCGTGTGCTCGCTCGGTGCCGAGGGGGCGTGAGGGCCGTCACACAGCCCCGGGCGCGGTGTCGCGCCCGGGGCCGGCGAGGCGGCGCAGCACCCGGAGGTCGCCGATGTGGACGCGTCCTCGGCCGGCCCGGACGCGGGCGGGCGCCAGTTCCGCCAGTGCGGTGGTCACCGTGTTGCGCGAGACGCCGAGGTGTTGCGCCAGCTCGTTCCGGGTGAGCGCCAGCTCCCGGGCGGTCGAGGCGTCGGGCGACGGCTCCTCGGACATGTCGGCGAGGTGCAGGAGCGCGGTGGCCAGGCGGGCGGTGACGTCTCCCCCGCCGCGTGCCGAGTCGGACTCCCGGAGCCGCCCCAGGGCGTAGCGGGTGAACACGGGGTACAGCTCCTGCTCGGCGGCGAGCCGCAGGAAGGCGGTGCTGTCGAGGACGGAGACGGCGCAGGGGGTGATGGCGACGACGCTCGCGGACCGCACGCCGTCGTCGAGGACCGCCACCTCGCCCAGCAGCTCGCCGGGACCGCGGAACGCCAGCAGCGTCAGCCCGCCGCCGCGCTCGCCGAGGAGCACCTTGGCGACGCCCTGCCGCAGGGCGAGCACGTGCGTCCCCGGCTCGCCCTGCCGGAGGAGGGTGGCGCCGGCGGGGTGGGAGCGCGGGTAGGCGGTGTCGATCAACCGCTGCCAGGGCCGCTCCCCCATGAGATGGCGCATGCTCGGGACGGACGCGTGCCGTTTCGCTCCGGGGATGCCAGTCATGCGTGGACTGTAGGAGACCGGTCCGACACCGACAGTGCTCTTCGGCCGCCACCGGGCCCGCCCGCCCTCGTCGGGCGCGGGTGCGGGCGCGGGTGCGGGCGCTGGTGGGGGCGCGGGCGGGTCAGTCGACGGGGTGGTCGAGGTGGGCGCCGGTGAGGTCGTGGGCCAGCCCCTCGCGCCAGGAGGAGTGGCGGGGGTGCCAGCCGAGCGTGGTGGCGGCGCGGGTGTTGTCGGCGCCCCGGAGCCGGGTGTGGAACTGGACGCCCCAGCTGCCCACCAGCATGCGGGCGAGTGCGGCGGGGAGGCGGAACGGCGGCCGCGCCTCGACCAGTTCGGCGAGGTACGGCAGCCATTCGGAGACGGTCGCCGGGTCGTCGTCCACCACGTTGACGATGCCGGCGGCGGCCGGCCGGTCGAGGGCGGCGAGGATCGCGGTAGCGGCGTCGTGGGTGTGGAGGAACGAGAAGGTGGCCGTGCCCCCGCCGATCACCGGCATGCGGCGCTTCCGCACGGCGCGGGTGGTGCTGCCTCCGGCGCCGAAGGCGGTCCCCGGGCCGTAGAGATGGCCGAAGCGCAGCACCAGCCCGTTGGCGGCGACGACCTGCTCCTCCAGTCCGCGGACGGCGGCCAGCGCGGGGGCGAACTGGGCGGCGGGGGCGCGCCACAGCGGGTCGTCCTCGACGGCGGGCCGCAGCCCCGCGTCGGGGTCGTAGGCGAAGGCGACGCTCTGGGCGATGGTGTGCCGCACGCCGTGGCGCCGGGCGGCCGCGAGCAGGTGCGCGGTCCCCTCGGTGCGGAGCCGGTCGGTGGTCTCGAACTGCTCGGCCATGCGACGCGGCTTGATGACGGCCGGGATGGCGGTGAGCATGTTGACGATGGCGTCGGGTTCGGCCTCCGCCACGGCCGCGTCGACCGCCGCGGCGTCGAGTGCGTCGGCGGTGACGACCTGGGCGCCGGTTCGCTCGGCCTCGGCCGCGCGAGGGGCGTTGCGGGCGAGCGCGATGCCGTGGAGGCCGTGGGTGGCCAGCAGGGGCATCAGCTGGCGGCCGATGACGCCGGTCGCGCCGGCGACGAGTACGCGCATGGTGGGTGGCCTCCTGCGGGGGTGACGGCGGGCAGCGCGCGGCGGGCCCCGGGGCGTCCGTCGCGTGCGGTGCTCGGGCGGAGCCGAGTCGTCGGTGCGGTGCCCCGGTGGGCCGTTCTGTCAGGATGCCCGGCACGCCGGTATCCGGCTACCGGGCAGGGGGTGTACGGGAACCTACCGGTCGTGACGGGCGGCTCGGACGCCGGGCCGTTGCTGCCCGCCGGTCGGGAGGAGGCGGCGGGAGGCGCCGGTCCGGGCCTGACCGGGCCGGTCCGGGCCGCTCACTCCTGCGGTACGTCGGTCCCCAGGAGCACGAAGGCGCCGTCGGTGACGCGGTAGAAGAACACCCCGTTGCCGGTGAACCGCCCGTCGGCCGGTTCGAAGGTGAAGGTCTTGGTGACGCCCCGGTGGCGCATCTCCCGGATGGACGGCGCCATCTCCTGCCGGGTGACCGCGTCGAAGCCGCGGTCCTCGCGGAGTCCCCCGGCGCAGAGCGCGATGACGTGGACGGCGTCGTACGCCTCGGCCGCGTACGGCGGCGGGGGCTCCTCGAACCGTTCGGTGTAGGCGGCGGCGAAGTCGGCCGCGGCGTCGGACTGGGTGGCGTCGACGACCGCGGCGACCAGGACCCACCCCTCGACCGCGCCGCCCGCGCGCTCCAACAGCCGCTGGTCGTAGGCGTTGTGCGTGGCGATGCGGTAGCCGTCCCAGCCGGTCTCGTCGAGGGCCTGGGCGAAGGGGACGAGTTCCTCCCAGTCGCCGCCGAAGATGACGCAGTCCGGTTGCCGGGAGACGAGCTCCCGGACGGTGGCGCGGTGGTCGGCGGCGGAGGGGTCGAGCTGCACGGGGTGCACGGTCTGCGTGCGTGCCAGCAGGTTGCGGACGCCTTGGGTGACCTCGCGGCTGTACTCGCTGCCGGTGTGGACGACGGCGGTGGAGCCCTGGTCGTGCTGGGTCACGTACGTCATGACCCCGGTCATCTGGAGCTGGTCGCTGGTGCGGGCGGAGGCGAAGACGGAGTCCTTGGGGATGGTCGAGCCGTCGCTGACGGTCAGCAGCGGCAGTCGCGCCTTGACGTAGGGGTCGATGGAGGCCTTGAGCGCGGCGGTGCTGCCGGCGCCGAGGACACCGATCACGTCGGGGTCGTCGATGAGAGCGGCGGCGGCGTCGGCGGCGCGCTCGGCGCTGCCGCCGTCGTCGGCGGTGGCCAGCCGGTAGCGGAAGGGGTGGTCGGCGTCGGCGTTGAGGTGCTCGACCGCCAGTTCCGCGCCGCGGATCTGGGCGGTGGCGACGTCGGCGCCGTCGCCTTCGAGGTCGGCCTGGACCCCGACGGCGAGTTGCGGCCGGTCGTTGGCGGGCCGGCCGCGGCCTTCGCCCCCGGTGTCGGTGTCGGTGTCGGCGCCGTCGGCCCGGTCGTCGGGGTCGTCCCCGGAGAACAGGGCGGTGGCGCCCGCGCCGGCACCGATCACGGCGAGGGTGGCCAGCGCACCGAGGAGGACCTGCCGGCGGCGGGGCCCGGCGGGGCCGCGGGCGCCGGGTGGCGGGGTGCTCGGGCCGAACGTGCCGCTGCCGGGGGCGTAGGGTCCGGCGCCGCCGGTGGCGAGCGGGGGGCCGAAGCCGGCGGACGGCGTGCCGGCGGCCTCCGACCCGGCCTGGCCCGCGTCGGAGCCGCCCGGGGGCGGGCCCGCGATCTCGGTCGGGTCGGCCGCGGGGAGCGCCAGCATCTCGGCCGCGCGGTCGGAGATGAGCCGGGTGACGGGGGCGGGCAGCCAGCCGTCCTGCGGGGGCTGTTCCGCCTCCTCCCAGCGCGCCCGGAGCGCCGCGGCGGTGAGCCGCTGCTCGGGGTCCTTGGTGAGCAGTTCCTCGATGACGGGCCGCAGCGGGCCGGGGACGGCGGCGAGGTCGGGCTCGTCGTAGACGGTGCGGAAGAGCATGGCCTCGACCGGCCCGCTGCCGAACGGCCGCTGCCCGGTGGCGGCGTAGGCGAGCACGCACCCGAGGGAGAACAGGTCGCTGGCCGGTCCGATGGTGCGGGCCTGCGCCTGTTCGGGCGAGAGGAAGCCGGGCGAGCCGACGACGACGTCGGTGGCGGTGAGGACGGTGTCGTCCAGCGCGCGGGCGATGCCGAAGTCGATGAGGCGTGGCCCGTCGAGGCCGAGGAGGACGTTCCCCGGCTTGAGGTCGCGGTGCACCAGCCCCGCCTCGTGCACCGCCTCCAGCGCCTCGGCGAGCATGACGCCGAGCGCGCGGACGCTCGGCACGGGGAACGGGCCGTGGCCGGCGATCGCCTCGTTGAGCGGCGGCCCGGGGACGAACTCGGTGGCGAGCCAGGGCGCCGCCGCCTCCGTGTCGGCGGCCACGACGGGCACGGCCCACCGGTTGCGCACCCGTCGCGCGATGGCGACCTCGCGTCGGAACCGGGTGCGGAACGCGGGGTCGTCGGCGTACTCGGTGCGGATCAGTTTGATGGCGGCGAGGCCGCCGTCCGGCGACCGGCCGAGCAGCACCATGCCCATGCCGCCGGCGCCGAGCCGTCCCAACGTCCGGTAGTCGGCGACCCAGGTGGGGTCGGAGGAGTGCAGCGGCTGCATCAGCGGGACGTCCTCCGCGCGGGAAGGTCGGGGCGTGCGGGGCGGGGCGGGCCACCGCGGCGCCCGCGGGCGGGTTCGGCGCCCGGGGCGGGGCGGCGGGGCCCGCGGATCACGACAGTTCGAGTTCGATGTTGTAGAGGACCCAGGCGGCGCCCTCGGCGGCGACCTGGAGCAGTTCGACGACGTCGTAGCCCTCGGCGCCCTTCACGGAGACCGCGGCGGTGACGGGGCCGATCCGGGACTTGGACCAGACGAAGTCGTGCGCGGTCGGGTCGGCGTCGGTGGAGAACTGCCCGGCCTCGAACATGGAGGAGTCGGCGTTCAGCACGTCCTCCTCCGGCATCGGCATCGACAGCAGGCCGCTGAGGCGCTGGCCGCCGCCGAGTTCCTGGTCGGGGCAGCGGAAGCTCTCCTGGACCACGGCGTCCATCTCGGCGACGGCGGCGTCGTCGCTGGTGTGGACGGTGACGGTGACCGCCGTCTGGACCAGGCCCTTGCCGTCGGCGGCGGGGATGTTGATGCGGTGGGTGAGGGAGTCGAGCACCGTGTCGGGGAGTTCGCCGCGGTCCCAGACGCAGTCGTCGCCGAGGACGGTGAAGGTGCCGGCGGTCGCGAAGGGTTCGCCGGCGACCATGCCGTCCTGCCAGGTCTCCGGGGTCAGTTGGGCGTTGGTGGTGAGTTCCCGGGCGCGTTCGGCGTCCTGGGGGACGCGGTCGGGGTCGGGGGTGAAGTCGTAGGAGTCGGGGAGTTCGCCGACGCTGTCCTCGCCCTCGTCCGCGTCGTCGTCCGTCTCCCCGGCGTCGACCTGCTCGGCGTCGTCGCCGTCGCCGTCGTCATCGGCGTCGTCGTCCGCCTCGCTGCCGTCGGTGTCGTTCTCCCCCGCGTCGACGCTGCCGCCCTTGCCGCCGGCCTCGCTCCCGTCGGAGTCGCCGGAACCGCAGGCGGTCACCGCCAGGACGGCCAGCGTGGCGGCAGCCACGCCCAGACTGCGTGTGCGAAACATGCGTGTCCCCCCTCGCCCCGCGGCCCCCGCAGGCGACATGGTCTTTCCCCGACAGGCTGGATACCGCCAGGATTACCGGTCCTTCCGACCGAGTCTAGGCAGCGGCCGTCACGTGTCGATGCCTGTCTCGTCACGGCGACGCCACGCGCGACCGGCGCCGGAGCCCTCCATTCCGCTCCCCACCCCATTCACCTGGGCTGATGACGAAACCAGGGCATTGAGCGGGGGCGCACCTCCCGCATGACAGTGGCGGAGCTGTGACATTTGCTGCCGTGGACGGCGGGTCAGGCGCCGCGGCACCGACGCCGGCGGCCTGTCGCGCCCGCTCGGCCCGCGCGCCCCCGATGGCGCATAACCGCCGTGGGAGCCACCCGGCGGGCCGGCCCCCCGAGCGCGCCCGATGCGCCCGGCGAGTACGCCACCACCTCGCCGACCACGGGGCGCCCGGCACGGCAGTCCGGCGGGACCACAGCCGGCGCCGCCCGTCCGTCACCGACGGACGACCCCTCGATGCATCGGTTCAGGGCGGCCCCGAGCCCTCAGCTCAGGACCGGGGCAGGTCGTGCCGCCGACAGCGCCCGGTGAAGGCGAGCGCGAGAACGGGCCGGAGCACGACCGCGGGGTCGAGCGGCGGCAGGTGGCCGACGTATGCCGCCCGTTCCGCGTCGAGGTCGGAAGCGGATCGGGGGGCGCGGTCCCCTTCGCTCGCGGCCGGGACGCCGCTCGGCAGGTGACGCCCCTCCTCACGACGCAGCGGTTCGCGGAGCGCGATCGCGGCGGCGAGCCCGTCCGTGACGGCGAGAATCGCGCGGGCCGACGGCCGGGCGTCGTGATCGGCTGCCACCTCCCCGCACTCCTTGCCGTTCTCGACGGCCGTGACCACCCTCGCGAGCAGTCGCGCGTCGGCCTCGCGGGCCACGGCGGACAACTCCTGGTCGGCGAGAGCGGTGGTCAGCAGGTGCTGCCGCACCCTGTACTCGACGCCGCGTTCGGAGTCCAGCGGAAGCAGTTCGTCCAGTGCGCCCAACAGCAGTTCCGAGATGGGCAGCCGGGCCGCCTCGCCGCGACGGATCCGGTCGGAGACCCGTCGTTCCACGGCGGCGACGCAGTCCTGGTACGCGAAGCGCAGCAGCGCCTCCCGGCCGGTGAAGTAGTGCTGGATCAGGCCGACCGAGACCCCGGCCGCCTCCGCGACGCGCACGAAGGACGTACGGGCGAGCCCCTCCTCCGCCAGCACCCGCTGGTAGCCGCGTGCGATGTTCCGGCGGCGCTCGTCATGGTCCACAACTCTTGGCACATGACAACAGTACAGTCATACCGCTAAGGTTTTTGGTATGCCCATACTTTTTAAGCGCGGCGTTCCCGGGCAGGCCGATCGCCCGCGCGCCCGGCCGTGGCACCCCAGGCGCGCCGCGCTCCTGCTCCCGGTTGCGCCCGCTCTCGGCTGCGTTCTCCTGCTGACGGCGGCGGCGCCGTCAGCCCCCGGCCCCGCCGACGCGGCGGCGGCCGCACCGGCCCTTCCCACCGAGGCCGACAGCGTCGGCGAGGCTGCCGACGAGGCCGGCGCATACGTCCAGGAGCGGATGGCCGCCACCGGTGTGCCGGGCGCCGCCTACGCCGTGATCGGCCCCGACGGGGTGCACCACAGCGGCGCGTTCGGCGAGGACGGCCACGGCGCCCCGGTCACCGAGGACACGCCGTTCCTGTGGGGCTCCGTCGCCAAACCGGTCACCGCCACCCTGGTGCTGCGCCTCGCCGAGGAGGGACGACTCGACCTCTCCGACCCCGTCGGTGCCCACCTCCCCTGGTACGGCACGGACGACGACGGGCAGCCGACCGTTCGGGACCTGCTGCGCCACACCAGCGGTCTCCCCGCGGGGCTCCACCTCACCGACCGTCACGACACGGACCGCCGGCCCCCCACCGTCGCACGCCGGTCGGCGGCGCTGCCGCCGGTCGCCGAGCCGGGCGGCGAACACCACTACTCCAGCCACAACTACCTGCTGCTCGCCGCGGTGGTCGAGGCGGTCACCGACGAGGAGTTCACCACCTCGTTGGACCACCACGTCCTCGCACCGCTCGGCATGGTCGACGCGGTGACCACCCCGGCTGACGCCCGCGACCGGCTGCCGCCGGGCCACCGCTACGTGCTCGGCCAGCCGGTGGCGATGCGCACCGGGTTCGACCCGGCGGGCGTCGGCTACGGGTACCTCGGCGGCACGCTGCACGACCTCACCGCCTACGCGCGCTCCCAACTCGACAGCCCGCACGGCGACGAGGCCGACGCCCCGCCCCCGGTGTCCCGGGAGGAGCGGACCCTGGCGCACAGCCCGGCGACCGCCACCGGGGACGACCGCCACTACGGCCTCGGCTGGCGGAACTGGCCCACCACCGACATCGGCGTCCCCGGCGACGGGAGGGTCGTGTGGCACGGCGGCGCCACCCCCGGCTACCAGGCCGCCGTACTGCTGCTGCCCGAGAAGGGACAGGCCGTCGTCCTGCTGCAGAACGCCTACGGGTCGTTCCAGGAGAGCGCCCTGCTGGAGACCGGCTTCGGGCTGGTCGCACTGGCGCACGGCGAGACCCCGGTCCACAGCGGAGGGGAACCGGTCTACGGAGCGCTGCTGGTCGGCCTCGGGTTCGCGGTCCTGGTTCCGGCGGCGCTGCTCGGTGCCACCGCGCGCGGGGTGTTCCGGCGGAGCGGGCCGGGCAGGCGGGACGGCGCGTCTCCGGGAGAGACTCCCGCACCTCGAAGCGGGTGGCGCACGGTGGCGGTGTGGGCGGCGTGGGTAGGGCCGGCGGCAGCGCTGGCCGTCACCGCCGGGTGGGTGCTCCCCGGGCTCTGGGGGCTGAGGCTCCACGGGGTCTGGCTGTGGGCCCCGGACATCGCGGTGGCGCTCTGGGCGGTGGTGGTGACCTGCGCGCTGCTCATCGCGGCGCGCACCGCCACGGCGGTGTTCTCGCACCCGCGACGGGCACGCCGGTGAGTCGGGTCGGTGGACCGCGGCGGTGACGGGCGGGAGGTGCCCGGGAACGCCGGAGGGGGGCGGCACACGATGTCGTGTGCCGCCCCCCTCCCGGACGCCGTGGCGGCGGTGTCCGCGCGCGGGGACCGTCCGTCAGGACCAGGTGATCAACCGCTTGGGGTGCTCCAGGACCGCGGCCGTGTCGGCCAGCACCTTGGAGCCCAACTCGCCGTCGACCAGCCGGTGGTCGAAGGAGAGCGCCAGCGTGGTGACCTTGCGCGGCTTGATCTTCCCCTTGTGGACCCAGGGCATGTCCTTGATCGCGCCGAAGGCGAGGATCGCGGACTCCCCCGGGTTGAGGATCGGCGTGCCGGTGTCGACGCCGAAGACACCGACGTTGGTGATGGTGACCGTACCGCCCTGCATGTCGGCGGGGGCGGTGCGCCCCTCACGCGCGGTCGCGACCAACTCCGAGAGCGAGAGCGACAGTTCGGCGAGGGTCTTGGAGCCGGCGTCCTTGATGTTCGGCACGATCAGCCCGCGCGGGGTGGCCGCCGCGATACCCAGGTTGACGTAGTCCTTCTGGACGATCTCCTGGTTGGCCTCATCCCAGGAGGCGTTGACCTCCGGGTTGCGGCGGATCGCGACGAGGAGCGCCTTGGCGACGAGCAGCAGCGGGTTGACCCGCAGCCCCTCCATCGCCGGGTCCTCCTTGAGCTTGCCGACCAGCTTCATCGTGCGGGTGACGTCGACCGTGACGAACTCGGTGACGTGCGGCGCCGTGAAGGCGCTGTGGACCATGGCCGCGGCGGTGGCCTTGCGGACGCCCTTGACGGGCACCCGCCGCTCCCGGATCGCGGTCAGGCTCTGCGGCTCCACCGCCGGGGCGGTCACGCCGTCGCCGGCCGAGGGGGCGGCGGGCGCCGGCACCGCGGCCGCGTGGGCGGCGTGGACGTCGTCCCGGGTGACGGTGCCCTCGGGGCCGGTGGGCAGGACCGTCGCGAGGTCGATGCCCAGGTCCTTGGCGAGCTTGCGGACCGGCGGCTTGGCCAGCGGCCGGGCGCCGTGCGTGCCGTTGACCGCACCGTTGGGGGCGCCGTTGCGCGAGGCGCCCTGAGGCGCGGCGGGCGTCGCGGGTGCGGCGGGTGCGACCGGTGCGGGTGCGGCCGGTGCCGGCGCGGGCGCCGGGACGCGGGCGGTCTCGGCCGGTGCCGCGGCGGTGGCCTTGCGCGGGCGGCGCTTGGCGGTGCCGGTGGCAACGCCGTAGCCGACGAGCACCGGCTGCCGCTTGCCGCCCTCCTCCTCGTCACCCTCCGGAGCATCGGACGGCGAGGCGTCGGCGGCGGCCCCGGCGTCGGCCGCCGGCGGGTCGCCGGCACCGGGGTCGGTGTCGACCGTGATGATGACGGCGCCCACGTCGACCGTGGTGCCCTCATCGAACCGGACCTCGGCGACGACACCGTCGTAGGGGATGGGCAGTTCGACGGCTGCCTTGGCGGTCTCCACCTCGACGACCATCTGCCCATCGGTGACGGTGTCGCCGGGCCGGACCAGCCACTTGAGGATCTCTGCCTCGGTGAGCCCCTCGCCGACGTCGGGCATCTTGAACTCGCGGACGCGCTGTACGGCGGTCACTGTCATGACTCTCCTCGGCCTTCTCAGTACGCCATGGCGCGGTCGATACCGTCCAGCACCCGGTCCAGGCCGGGGAGGTACTCCTCCTCGACGCGGGCCGGCGGGTACGGCGCGTGGAAACCGCCGACGCGCAGCACGGGCGCCTCCAGGTGGTAGAAGCACCGCTCGGTGATCCGGGCGGCGATCTCCGCACCGGAGCCGAAGAAGACCGGCGCCTCGTGGACCACGACGAGCCGGCCGGTGCACTCCACCGACGCCTGGATGGTGTCGAAGTCGATCGGGGAGATCGACCGCAGGTCGAGCACCTCGACCGAGCGGCCTTCCTCCGCCGACGCGTCGGCGGCCTGGAGCGCGGTGCGCACCGTCGGGCCGTAGGAGGCGATGGTCAGGTCGGTGCCCTCGCGGATCACGCGGGCCCGGTGCAGCGGGGCCGGGATGCCCTGCGCGACCTCCTCGCCCTTGCCCCAGTAGCGGGACTTGGGCTCGAAGAAGATCACCGGGTCGTCGCACTCGATGGCCTGCTGGAGCATCCAGTAGGCGTCCGAGGAGTTGGCCGGGGTGACGATCTTGAGGCCGGCGACGTGCGCGAACAGCGCCTCGGGGGACTCGCTGTGGTGCTCCACCGCGCCGATGCCGCCGGCGTAGGGGATGCGGATGACGACCGGCAGCTTGATCTTGCCGAGGGCACGGGCGTGCATCTTGGCGAGCTGCGTGACGATCTGGTCGTACGCGGGGAAGACGAAGCCGTCGAACTGGATCTCCACGACGGGCCGGTAGCCGCGCAGCGCGAGGCCGATCGCGGTGCCGACGATGCCGGACTCCGCGAGGGGGGTGTCGATGACGCGGTCCTCGCCGAAGTCCTTCTGGAGTCCGTCGGTGACGCGGAAGACGCCGCCGAGCTTGCCGACGTCCTCACCCATGACGAGGACCTTCGGGTCGTTCTCCAGGGCCTTGCGCAGCGAGCTGTTGATCGCCTTCGCGATGGGGAGCTTCTCACCGGGTGCCATGTCAGCGGCCCTCCTCGTCGGTGTCCGCGAAGGAGGCGGCGTACGCGGCGTACTGGGCGCGCTCCTCGTCCACGAGCGCGTGGCCGTCGGCGTAGATGTTGTCGAACATCGACATGGCGGGCGGGTCGGGCATGGTGCGGATCGACTCGCGGACCCGCTTGGCCATGGTGTCGCTCTCCTCGTCGATCGAGGCGAGGAAGGCGTCGTCGACGAGCTGCTCGCGCTCCAGGTAGGTGCGCAGGCGCAGGATCGGGTCCTTCGCCTCCCACGCCTCGCGCTCGTCGTCGGAGCGGTAGCGGGTGGGGTCGTCGGAGGTGGTGTGGGCGCCCATCCGGTAGGTGAACGCCTCGACCAGCATGGGGCCTTCGCCGGTGCGGGCGCGCTCGACGGCGGCGCGGGTCACGGCGAGGACGGCGAGGACGTCGTTGCCGTCCACCCGGACACCGGGGAAGCCGTAGCCCTGCGCGCGCTGGTACAGCGGCACGCGGGTCTGGCGCTCGGTGGGCTCGGAGATGGCCCACTGGTTGTTCTGGCAGAAGAACACGACGGGCGCGTTGTAGACGGCGGCGAAGGTGAAGGACTCCGCGACGTCGCCCTGGCTGGTGGCGCCGTCACCGAAGTAGGCGATCACCGCGGAGTCGGCGCCGTCCTTGGCGATGCCCATGGCATAGCCCGTGGCATGCAGTGCCTGCGAGCCGATGACGATGGTGTAGAGGTGGAAGTTGTTCCCGTTCGGGTCCCAACCGCCGTTGTTGACGCCGCGGAACATGCCGAGGAGCTGCGTCGGGTCGACCCCGCGGCACCAGGCGACGCCGTGCTCGCGGTAGGTCGGGAAGACGTAGTCGTCGGGGCGCAGCGCGCGGCCGGAGCCGATCTGGGCGGCCTCCTGGCCGAGGAGCGAGGGCCACAGGCCGAGTTCGCCCTGCCGCTGGAGCGCGGTGGCCTCGGCGTCGAAGCGCCGGGTCAGCACCATGTCGCGGTAGAGGCCGCGGAGTTCGTCGGCGTCGAGGTCGATGGCGTAGTCGGGGTGTTCGACGCGCTGCCCTTCGGGGGTCAGCAGCTGCACCATCTCGGGGCGTTCCGCGTCGCCTGCGACGGCGGCGGCGGTCTTCCCGGGCGCGGCCTTCTTCGCCGGGCTCTTCTTCGCGGTGGTTTTCGTGGCGGTCGCCCCGGCGGGGGTGCGCTTGGCGGCCTTCTTGGCGGGGGCCTTCCCGGCCGCCGTCTTCTTGCCGGTGGTGCCGGTCCGGCCGGCCGACTTCGTCGACTTCGCGGCTGCGCCCGCCCCGGTGGACTCCTCGGGGGACGCGGCCGTGGCCGTCTCCGCGTTCGAGGCCGTCTTCTTGGTGGTGCGTTTGACGCCGCTGCGGCGCGTCGTCGCGCGCGCAGTGCTATCCACGGTCACGTGTGCTCCTCCGTCGGTCCGGCCACCGGGGTCTTCCGGGTGGGCCAGTGCGGCTCGCCCGGTCCGTACGGCGCACGGGGTGGGTGCGCGGCGGACGTACCGAGCGTGACTGTCTGTCGCGTCGATGGCCCGCTACAGAGCACGGTACCCATAGCCACTGCGCTGAGATAAGCGCCCCTGACCTGCGAAAATACCTGGATGACCAAGTACCTCGACGCGGCGTCGGGAACGGTGCTGGTCACAGCCTCGCAAGCCGTCGAAGGACACGCGCACCGTAACCCGCCCAACCGGGTTACGGGAAGAGCGGCGGCGAGGCACGCCCTGTGTGACACTGGCAGAGTGCCGAAAGACGGAAAAATCACGGTATTCCTGGTGGACGATCATGAGGTGGTCCGGCGCGGCGTGCACGAGATGCTCTCCCTGGAGGAGGACATCGAGGTGGTCGGCGAGGCCGGGACCGCGGCCGATGCCCTGACGCGCATCCCCGCGGCCCGGCCGGACGTGGCCGTCCTCGACGTGCGCCTGCCCGACGGCAGCGGTGTCGAAGTCTGTCGGGAGGTCCGTTCTCGCGACGAGTCGATCGCCTGCCTGATGTTGACCTCCTACGCGGACGACGAAGCGCTGTTCGACGCGATCATGGCGGGGGCTTCCGGGTACGTCCTGAAGGCCATCCGGGGTACCGAACTCCTTTCCGCCGTCCGGGACGTGGCGGCCGGGAAGTCCCTCCTCGACCCGGTCGCCACCCAACGGGTCCTGGAGCGGCTGCGGGACGGCGACGGCCGGGAGGACGACCGGCTCTCGCACCTCACCGAGCAGGAGCGACGCATCCTGGACCTCATCGGGGAGGGGCTGACCAACCGCGCGATCGGCGAACGGCTCCACCTCGCGGAGAAGACCATCAAGAACTACGTCTCCAGCCTGCTGGCCAAGCTGGGGATGGCGCGGCGGTCGCAGGCGGCGGCCTATGTGGCCCGCCTCCAGGCGGAGCGCCCGCGCCGGGCGGAGTGAGCCGGGGCCGGACGGCTCCGCCGCGGGCGCCGGCCGGGCCCGGCTCCACCGGCGTCGGCGGGCGCCCGGTGCGCACCGCTTCCGGTGGTTGATCCGCGAATCGCACGATGTCCGTTGTGGCACCGGTTGCACGAAGAGCCCGATTGATCCGGGACCATCGTCCGTCGATCAGGGACTTTCCCGGCCCCACCGGCCCCGCCGGGGCGGGCAGGCTGGATGCATGCCCGCGTACCGCCCGTCCGACCAGCTCGCCGAGGCGCTGCGGCTGCTGCCGAACGCCACCCACGGCAGGGCCGCGGTGACCCGGCGCGCGCTGCCGTTCGTCCTCGTCGCCCAGCACCTCGTCATCCGGGGCAGCGTTCTGCTGCGCATACCCTCCGGGCAGATCGAGAGCCGCGTACTGGACGGCACCGTCCTGGCGTACCACGCGCACCCGGAGGGTGAGTGGAGCGAGCACGCGCCGGGCGTGCAACTCGTCGGCCCCGTCAGCACCGTGCGCCCCACGGATGCCGAACGCGCCGCCTTCGACCGCTCCGGCGCGCGCCCTGCCGAGCTGACGCCGGGCACCGTGCCGGCGCCTCGCTCCGAGAACGCCGGAGCGGCCGCGGACCAGCCGCCGGAGGATCCGCCCGGCACCCTCTACGCGCGACTCGACCCGATGCTCGCCACGGTCCGGCCGCCCACCGCCGCTGCGGACGAGGACGCCGAGGACGCCGAGCCGGCAGCCTCCGCCGAGCCCGCGGCTTCTGCCGAAGAGCCGACCGCGGCGACCGGCGTGGGCACGCCGGCCGAGGCGTCGGGCCCGGTGCACCGCGCTGCTCCCTGATCGGCGGCCGCCGGGCGCCCGGCGGCGCTCACCCCGGCCGTCCGCCCGCGCCGTCTCCGGCGCCACCCGCACCGTCAGCCGCTGAAGGCGTCGCGGACCGCCGCGGTGTTGCGGGTCCACCAGACGATGAGCGCCGCGACCGCCGCGAACTGCGGGTCGGCCCGGTTGTCGCGCAGTTCGTAGTGCCAGCGGAGCATCCAGAAGTCGTTGAGCCGCTCCCACCAGACGCGCCGGGTCGCCGCGGCGAGTTCCTCGCCGTCGGCCTCGGTGGCCGCGCGGTACGCCCGCGCGTAGGCGCGCACCTTGGCGAGGTCCAGGCTGCCGTCCGGCCGGAGGAAGAAGATGACCGCCGCCCGCACCGCCTCCTCCGCGCGCGGTCGGATCGCCAACCGGTCCCAGTCGATGATGGCGAGCGGCTCCGTGGAGTCCGCGCCGTACATCAGGTTGTACGGGTGGAAGTCGCCGTGGACCCATCCGGCGGCGGGCACCTGTGCGCGGCCGGGCCGGCGGTGGGCGTGGACGCGGAGCATGGCCCGCCGTTCCAGGAGCCGGTGCTCGGCGAGTTCGTCGAAGCTGGTGCGGCGGGGGGTGCGGCGGATGCGGGCGAGTAGCTGGTCGATCACCGCGTAGGTGTCCTCGATGCGCGCCGACTCCCCCGCCGTCCCCGGCGAGCTGGGCAGGGCGCCGGGCGCGACGGCCCCGGCGCCCTGC
>NZ_JAAVJD010000054.1:0-10915 GCF_012033735.1 Streptomyces lonarensis
GCCGCCGTACCGGGCGCGCGGCGGCGCCCGGCGGGCCCGGTGCGCCGTCGCCCCGGCGGTGCGCCCCGACCCGAGCAGCGCGCGCAGCGGCCCCAGCGTGTCGTTGGTCAGCCGACCGGACCACGCCAGTTCCCACACCACCTCGGCCAGCGCCGCGTCGCCCGCCTCCACCCCCGCGGCGGTGACCCGGGCGGCGATGTCCCGGAAGAACAGGCCGTAGCCGCCCTCCAGCGCGTCCAGCACCGCCCGGTGCGCCTCGGTGAGTTCCAGGGGGTGCGGTTCGTGCAGCAGGTGCGGCGCGTTGTCCGCCGGGAACAGCGCCACCCAGCCGTCCTTGCCCGCGAGCGAGCCGGCCCCGGCCCACACCACCTCGCCCGACACCATCAGCTCGTCCAGCATCGCCGGCGCGTAGCCGCGCACCCGCGCGGGCAGCACCAGCCGCTCCAGCGCGGAGGCCGGTACGGGCGCGCCCTGCAGCTGCTCGACCGCCCGGACCAGGCCGTCGAGCCCCCGCAGCCCGCCGTCCCCGGAGACCGCAGCGACGTGCTGCCACTGCGGCAGGAACTCGGCGAGCGCCGCCGGTGGTACCGGTTCCAGCTCCTCGCGCAGCGCCGCCAGCGAACGCCGCCGCAACCTCCGCAGCACCGCGGGGTCGCACCACTCCTGTCCCGCGTCGCTCTCGGTCCGCGCCGGATGGAACGCGCCGCGCACCAGCCGCCCCGAGGCCGTCATCCCCGCCAGTGCCCCCTCGGCGACCGCCCGCCCCAGCCCGAAGCGCGCCGCCGCCTCGGAGGTGGTGAAGGGGCCGTGGGTGCGGGCGAACCGCGCGAGCAGGTCCACCAGGGGCTCGGCCACGGGTTCGGTGAAGGCCTCCGGGACGCCCACCGGCAGCGCCGCGCCGAGCGCGTCGCGCAGCCGTCCGGCGTCCTCCACGGCCGCCCAGTGCTCCCGGCCGCCGATCCGCACCCGGATGGCCCGACGGGTCGTCGCGAGCTCGGTCGCCCAGTCGGGCCGGCCGCCACGGGCCGTCAGCTCCTCGTCCGTCAGCGGGCCCAGTACCCGCAGCGCGTCGGCGGTGCCCTCCGTGTCCTTGATGCGGCGGTCCCGCGCCAGCCACTGCAGCTCCTGCTCCAGCTCGGCGAGGACGTCGGCGTCGAGGAGTTCGCGGAGCTCCGCCTGCCCGAGCAGCTCCGACAGCAGCCGCGAGTCCAGGGACAACGCGGCCGCCCGGCGCTCGGCCAGCGGGGAGTCGCCCTCGTAGAGGTACTGGGCCACGTAGCCGAAGAGCAGTGACCTCGCGAACGGCGACGGCTCGCGGGTGGTCACCTCGACGGTACGGACCCGGCGCGACTCGACGTCGGCCATCAGCTCACGCAGGCCGGGCAGGTCGAAGACGTCCTGCAGGCACTCGCGCACCGCCTCCAGCACGATGGGGAAGGACCCGAACTCGCTCGCCACCGAGAGCAGCTGGTGCGCGCGCTGCCGCTGCTGCCACAACGGGGTCCGCCGGCCCGGGTTCCGCCGCGGCAGCAGCAGCGCCCGTGCCGCGCACTCCCGGAAGCGTGACGCGAACAGCGCCGAACCGCCCACCTGGTCGGTGACGACCTGCTCGATCTCCTCGCCGCCGAACAGCACGTCCTCGGCGCCCAGCGGCGCCTCGTCGCCGGACGCGTCGGGCAGGGCACCGCCGCCATCCTCCATGCCGAGCAGGTCGGCGTCCGGCAGCCGCAGGACCAGGCCGTCGTCGGCGTGCAGCACCTGCGCGTCCAGGCCGTAGCGTTCGCTCAGCCGCGCGCCGAGGGCGACCGCCCACGGCGCGTGGACCTGCGCCCCGAACGGCGAGTGCACCACCACCCGCCAGTCACCCAGCTCGTCCCGGAAGCGCTCGACCACGATGGTCCGGTCGTCCGGGATGTGGCCGCACGCCTCGCGCTGCTCGGTCAGGTAGGCGAGGAGGTTGTCCACCGCCCACTCGTCCAGCCCGGCCGCGGTGAGGCGCCCGCGTGCGCGCTCCGGGTCCAGTGCCCCGACCTCGCGGAGGAAGGCGCCCAGCGCCCGGCCGAGCTCGAGCGGCCGTCCGAGCTGGTCGCCCTTCCAGAACGGCAGCCGCCCCGGCACCCCGGGCGCGGGGGAGACCAGCACCTGGTCGCGGGTGATGTCCTCGATCCGCCAGGAGGTGGTGCCCAGGGTGAAGACGTCGCCCACCCGCGACTCGTAGACCATCTCCTCGTCCAGCTCGCCGACGCGGCGGCCGCCGCCCCGCGGCCCCGCCTCCCCGGCGAGGAAGACGCCGAACAGCCCCCGGTCCGGGATGGTGCCGCCCGAGGTGACGGCGAGCCGCTGCGCGCCGGGCCGCCCCGTCACCGTGTTGGCGACCCGGTCCCACACCAGGCGGGGCCGCAGCTCGGCGAAGGCGTCGGAGGGGTAGCGGCCCGCCAGCATGTCCAGCACGCCGTGGTAGGCCGACTCCGGCAGCGACGCGAACGGCGCCGCGCGCCGCGTCAGGAGCAGCAGCTCGTCGACGTCCCACACGTCCATCGCCGTCATGGCCACCAGCTGCTGGGCCAGGACGTCCAGCGGGTTGGCGGGCACCCGCAGCGCCTCGATGCCACCCGAGCGCATCCGCTCCGTGACCACCGCCGACTGGACCAGGTCGCCCCGGTACTTCGGCAGCACGACGCCGGAGGAGACGGCGCCGACCTGGTGCCCCGCCCGCCCCACCCGCTGCAGACCCGACGCGACCGAGGGCGGGGACTCCACCTGGATCACCAGGTCGACGGCGCCCATGTCGATGCCCAGCTCCAGGCTCGACGTGGCCACGACGGCGGGCAGCCTGCCGGCCTTGAGCTCCTCCTCGACGCGCGCCCGCTGCTCCTTCGACACCGAACCGTGGTGGGCGCGGGCCAGGACCGCCGGGGCCGACGCCCCCGCGCCGGAGCCGCCCATCAGCTCCGCCGGCCCGTGCTCCTCGGGAAGCGCCTCACCGGTCTCGCGTTCGTACGCGATCTCGTTGAGGCGGTTGCAGAGTCGTTCGGCGAGGCGCCGGGAGTTGACGAAGACGATGGTGGAGCGGTGGGCGCGGACGAGGTCCACGATCCGCTCCTCCACGGACGGCCAGATCGACGGCCGGTCGGCGGCGCTCGGGTCGGCTGGGTCCTCCGCCGCCTCCGGCAGGCGGGAGCCGCCCAACTCGCTCATGTCGGGGACGGGCACCTCGACCGAGAGGCGGAACTCCTTGCCCGACGGCGGCTGCACCACGCGTGCGCCGCGCCGCGGCGAGAGGAACCGGGCGACCTCCTCCACCGGGCGGACGGTCGCGGAGAGGCCGATGCGCCGAGCGGGGCGCGGCAGCAGCTCGTCCAGCCGCTCCAGTGTGAGGGCGAGGTGCGCGCCGCGCTTGGTGCCGGCGACGGCGTGCACCTCGTCGATGATCACGGTCTCCACACCGGAGAGCGCCGTCCGCGCCGCGGAGGTCAGCATGAGGAAGAGCGACTCGGGGGTGGTGATGAGGATGTCGGGCGGGCGTCGCGCCATCGTGCGCCGGTCGGCGGCGGGGGTGTCCCCGGAGCGGATGCCGACCCGGATGTCCGGCTCCGCCAGTCCGAGCCGGACCGACTCCTGCCGGATGCCGGTGAGGGGCGAGCGCAGGTTGCGTTCCACGTCCACCGCGAGGGCCTTCAGCGGCGAGACGTACAGCACCCGGCAGCGCTTCTCCGGCTCGGCGGGCGGCGGCACGGCGGAGAGCCGGTCCAGGGCGGCCAGGAACGCCGCGAGCGTCTTCCCGGAACCGGTCGGTGCGACGACCAGGGCGTCCGACTCCGCCGCGATGGCCTCCCAGGCGCCCGCCTGCGCCGCGGTCGGCTCGTCGAACGCCCCCGAGAACCAGGCCCGCACGGCGGGGGAGAAGTGCTCGGGCACCGTGGCGCGGCGATCGGTCATGCGACCATCGTGCACCCTGCCACCGACACCGGCGTGGCGGCGGCACCGGGGGCGACCCCGTCCCGGGCCCCGTCGCCCGCGTGTTCCGGGGGCCGCGGCACGCGTGTCCGCCTGGAGAACGCCCCGGGTGCCGCTGGGGCGGCCGGGGCTACCGTGAGCCCGTGACAACGCAGGAACCGCCGGTGTCCCCGGCACCGACGACGGCCGGGCGGCCCGACGCCGGACCGCCCGATCCCCCGGCGGCCACCGTCCCCGCGGTCCCGGCGTCCGCTCCCGACCACGCGGGCGCGCGGCGCGCGGCCGTGCGGGACGGTCTCGGCGTCGGGATCGCGGTCGGGCTCTCCGGGTTCGCCTTCGGCGTGACCGCGGCGAGCGCCGGGCTCTCCGTCCTCCAGGCGTGTGCGTTGAGCCTCCTGGTCTTCACCGGCGCCTCGCAGTTCGCGCTGGTCGGCGCGCTCGCCGCGGGCGGCAACCCGTTCACCGCGGCGGCGGGTGCGTTCTTCCTGGGTGCGCGCAACGCCTTCTACGGGCTCAGGCTCGCCGGGCTCCTCCGGTTGCGGCGCCGGCTGCGGCCGTTCGCCGCGCACTGGGTGATCGACGAGACCGCGGCCGTCGCTCTGGCCCAGGCCGGTCCGAGAGCGGCGCGTCTGGGGTTCGCCGTCACCGGGGCGACGCTCTACGTGCTGTGGAACGTGACCACGCTGCTCGGCGCGGTGGGCGCCGGCGCGCTCGGCGACCCGGCGGCGTGGGGCCTGGACGCCGCGGGCCCCGCGGTGTTCCTGGCCCTCCTGGCACCGATGCTGGAGGGGGCCCGGGAGCGGGCGACCGCGGCACTGGCGGTGCTCCTCGCGCTGGCCGCCGTGCCGCTGCTCCCGGCAGGGGTGCCGGTGCTGGTGGCGGCCGCGGCGGCGCCGCTGGTGCTGCTGGCGGCCGGGGCCCGCGCCCGGCGCTCCGGGGTGGGCACGGGGTCCGGGGACGGGAGCGCGGACGGGGAGGCGGCGCGGTGACCGTGTGGCTCGCGATCGGGTTGACGGCGGTGGGGTGCTACCTGGTGAAGCTGCTGGGACTCTCCGTGCCGGCCGGGGTGCTGGAACGGCCGCTCGTCCGCCGGCTGGCGGTGCTGCTCCCGGTGGCGCTGCTCGCGGCGCTCACCGCGTTGCAGACCTTCGGCGCCGGGCCGGGCGGGCTCGCGCTCGACGCCCGTGCCGCGGGGCTGGCCGCCGCGGCCGTCGCCCTGCTGGTGCGCGCGCCCTTCCTGCTGGTCATCGCGGTGGCGGTGGTGGTGACGGCCGCCGTGCGCGCCCTCGGCGGCTGAGGCCGTGTCGGGCGCCGCGGTCGGGTCCCGGTGGCCGGGGCGCGATACTGGTCCCATGCGGTTGACGGACTTCTGGCGGCGGATGGCGGAGCACTTCGGCAGCGGGTACGCGGACACGTTCGCGCGGGACCACGTGATGTCGGAGCTCGGCGGGCGGACGGTGCACGAGGCGCTGGACGCCGGCTGGGACGCCAAGACCGTCTGGCGGGCGGTCTGTGCGGCGATGGAGGTGCCGCCCGAGCGGCGCTGACCTGCTCCCGCCGGTGACGGGGCCCGCGGGGCCGGGGCGGGGGTGCCCACCGGCGGCTGCCGTGCAGCGTCCGGGTCATCCCTTCGGGTGAGGAAGTTGTCCACAGCGGGCCAGAAACGCTGTATGACCTGCGGTTTCCGGTTTCCCACAGCGGCGTGGTGCCACTTGACAGGAAAATCGAACACCCATTCTTATGAAGGGTGTCGGCCCGTCGCGGGTGGCGGTCGGACGCGTTTGTCAGTGGCAGCAGCTAGCGTCGGTGGACGTGAAGCGAACAAACCAGAAACCGGTGGCACCCATGGCAGCAGGTACGGACCGCGAGAAGGCGTTGGACACCGCCCTCGCGCAGATTGAACGACAGTTCGGCAAGGGCGCCGTGATGCGCATGGGCGACCGGAGCAACGAGCCCATCGAGGTCATCGCCACCGGCTCCACCGCGCTGGACGTGGCGCTCGGTGTCGGCGGTCTGCCGCGCGGCCGTGTGGTCGAGGTGTACGGTCCGGAGTCCTCCGGCAAGACGACCCTCACCCTGCACGCCGTCGCCAACGCGCAGCGCGCCGGCGGCACCGTCGCCTTCGTGGATGCCGAGCACGCCCTGGACCCCGAGTACGCCCGCAACCTCGGTGTCGACATCGACCAGCTGATCCTCTCCCAGCCCGACAACGGGGAGCAGGCGCTGGAGATCGTCGACATGCTGATCCGCTCGGGCGCGCTGGACCTCATCGTCATCGACTCCGTCGCCGCCCTGGTGCCGCGCGCGGAGATCGAGGGTGAGATGGGCGACTCCCACGTCGGTCTCCAGGCCCGGCTGATGAGCCAGGCGCTCCGGAAGATCACCGGCGCCCTGCACCAGTCGAAGACCACCGCGATCTTCATCAACCAGCTCCGCGAGAAGGTCGGCGTCATGTTCGGCTCCCCGGAGACCACCACCGGTGGTCGGGCGCTGAAGTTCTACGCCTCGGTGCGACTGGACATCCGACGCATCGAGACCCTCAAGGACGGTACCGACGCGGTCGGCAACCGCACCCGCGTCAAGGTGGTCAAGAACAAGGTCGCCCCGCCCTTCAAGCAGGCCGAGTTCGACATCCTCTACGGCATCGGCATCAGCCGGGAGGGCGGCCTCATCGACATGGGTGTGGAGCACGGCTTCATCCGGAAGTCCGGTGCCTGGTACACCTACGAGGGCGACCAGCTGGGGCAGGGCAAGGAGAACGCCCGCAACTTCCTGCGGGACAACCCCGACCTCGCCAACGAGATCGAGAAGAAGATCAAGGAGAAGCTGGGCATCGGCCCGAAGGCGGAGGCGCCCGCCGCGGAGCCGGCCGCGGACGCCGCGACCAGCGCCGCGGCGTCGGTCCCCGCGCCCGCGACCTCGGCCGCGCCGGCCAAGGCCACCAAGACGGCCAAGTCCGCAGCAGCAGCCAAGAGCTGACCGGTGCCGTTCGGAGAGGGAGCGGGGAGAGGCCGACGGTCGTCGCGGCGCCGGCCCGGCCCGGACGGCGCTCCCGCACCCGAGCCGGGGGACGGCACCGGGCCCGGGGGCGGGAGGCCGAGGGACCCGGTGGAGCAGGCGAGGGCCATCTGCCTGCGGCTGCTGACCGGGACCCCCCGTACCCGCAGCCAGTTGGAGAGCGCGCTGCGGCGCCGGGAGATCCCCGAGGACGCGATCGAGGCGGTGCTCTCACGCTTCGAGGAGGTCGGGCTCATCGACGACGCCGCGTTCGCCGGCGCCTGGGTGGACTCCCGGCACCACGGGCGCGGTCTCGCCCGGCGGGCGCTCGCCCGTGAACTGCGGACCAAGGGGGTGGAACCCGCGGTGATCGACGAGGCCGTCGCACGACTCGACCCCGAACAGGAGGAGGAGACGGCGCGCGCCCTCGTCGAGCGCAAGCTGCACGCCACCCGAGGGCTCGATCGCCAGCGCCGGGTCCGCCGCCTGGCCGGCATGCTCGCACGGCGGGGGTACTCCGAGGGGCTCGCCCTGCGGGTGGTGCGGGAGGCGCTGGAGGCGGAGGGCGAGGACCCGGAGGAACTCGACCGCCATCTCCCGGCGGAGTGAGCCGGCGGGAGATGGCCGGCTCCGCGCCCGGAGCGGCAGCGACAGCCGGCCGGGGCCCGCGTCAGTCGCGGCCGGTGACCGCGGGGGGCTGCTCGGCGGGGCCGCGCAGCGTGTGCGCGTAGCGCACCAGTTCCGAGATGGCCGATCCGGGGAGCGCCGCGGCCAGTCGGCCGTCGGGGCGGACGACCAGCAGCGTGTGGGCGGGTGCCCCCGGGTAGCTGTCGGCCACCAGCAGCTCCGCCTCCACCGGCAGCCGCTTCACCACCCCGGCCAGCTCCGGCATCAGACCGGCCGAGAGCCAGTGGCAGGCGTCCCAGACCCCGGCGCCGGGGGCGGTCAGCACCAGCAGGTGCGGGCCACCGAACAGGTCGTGCAGCTGCCCCCGGTCGCCGTTGAGCGCCGTCACCGGCAGGTCGTCGATGACGGCGCCGGGCTCGGTGGAGACCGCCACGCCGTACCGTGACCGGGGCTGCGGGTACGTTCCCGGTTCGCCGAGTGCGCCGCGGCCCAGTGGCGCGTCCCCCAGCAGCGTCAGCCGGCTGTGCTCCCGCCCCGGCAGCAGCGCGCCGATTCCGCCGCGTCCCCTCACCAGCGGCAGCGCCTGGTCCACGGCGCGCAGCCGGGCGCCGACGGCCCCGCGGCGTTCCCGCTCGTAGGTGTCCAGGAGCGCGTCGGCGTCACCGTGGTGCCAGTCGAGGGCGAGCTTCCACGCGAGGTTGTCGGCGTCGCGCAGTCCCTCGGCGGTCTGCTGGGTGCCCAGGGCGCCGAGGAGGTGGGCCGCGTCCCCGGCCAGGAAGACGCGGCCGGCGCGCCAGTGGCGCGCGAGCCGCTGGTGGCAGAGGTAGACGCCGGTGTCGAGCAGGTCGTACGGCGGGATGTCGCCGTCGTGCCAGGCGGTGAGCGTCCGGTTGACCAGGTCGAGCAGGGCTTCCGGGGTGACGAGCTCCTCCCCGGTGGGGAGCGGCCAGTCCAGGCGCCACTGCCGGTCGCCCAGCGGCCGCACCACCACCTCGTCCACGGGCCCGTGAGCCGCGGGCAGCGCCCGGTGGAGCGCGGCTGTCGCGGGGTCGGGCAGGTCGGCCCGGAGCGCGGCCACCGCGTGGCGTTCCACCGAGGTGCGTCCGGCGAACGGCACCCGCAGCAGCTTGCGGACGGTGGACCGGGCTCCGTCGCAGCCGACGAGATGGCTGCCGGTGACCTTCTCCTCGCGTCCCGCGCCCGCGTCGCGGTCGCCGCGGTACACGTAGGCGGTGACGCCGCGCGCGTCCTGCTCAATGCCGCTGAGGCGGGAGCGGGTGTCGATCCGGATGAGCCGCCGCCCGGCGGCGGCGAGCCGCAGCGCGTGCTCCAGCGCGTCCAGCGGCAGGTGCGTGGGCGCCGTCCCGGCGGCGTACTCCACGCGTTCGCGGGTGCGTCCGCGCAGCGTGGTGCGCCAGGCGTGCCAGGTGGTGGCGCGGTCGGCGGCCCCCGGGAGACCCGCCCAGTGCGCGACGTCCGGTGGCAGCACACAGCTGCGGGCGGGTCGTTGGTCGACCCGCCCGTCACCTGGTTCGAGCACATGGCTGGGGACGCCCTGGCGGGCCAGGGCAAGCGCCAGCGCGAGCCCTGTCGGGCCCGCGCCGACGATGATCACGGGCAGCACAGGAGTATGCAACCCAGCAGGTGATCAACCGTCAAGTCAGTCCTTGCCGGTTGGGGTCGGAGGGTCCCCGGCCTCGGCGGCCGGTGCCGCTGCGGGCTGGGCCTCCATCTGGTCGTGCGGGTCCGCGGTGACCACCGCGCCGGCGGTGCGCTTGCCCCGGCGGATGGTGCGCTCCAGCCAGGTGGCCGCGGAGGTGAGCAGGAAGTTCAGCACGATGAAGATCAGGGCCACCACGGTGAACGCCGCGATGGTGTTCGCCCCGTAGTTGGCGCTGATCGTGCGGACCGAACGCAGCAGCTCGTCGAAGTTGAGCATGACGCCGCCCAGCGCGGTGTCCTTGACGACGACGACGAGCTGGCTGACCAGCGCCGGCAGCATCAGGGTGACCGACTGCGGCAGCAGCACCTGGGTCATCATCTGGCCCTTGCGCATGCCGATGGCCTGCGCCGCGTCCTTCTGCCCGCGCGGCAGCGACAGGATGCCCGCGCGGACCACCTCGGCGATGACCGAGGCGTTGTAGAGCACCAGGCCGGTGACGACCGCGTAGAGCGGACGCATGTCGGAGTTGATGTTGGTGAACTCGACGTAGACGGCGCTCGCGAACAGCATGAGCAGCAGCACCGGGATGGCACGGAAGAACTCGATGATCGCGGCGCAGGGCAGGCGGACCCACCGGTGGTCCGACATGCGGCCGATGCCGAGCGCGGCGCCCAGCGGCAGGGCGATGATGATCGACAGCGCCGCGGCCTTGAGGGTGTTGCCGAGCGCGGGCAGCAGGAACGTCGTCCAGACCCGGGAGTCGGTGACGAACGGGCTCCACTTGTCGGCGTCCAGCTGTCCCTTGTCCGCCATTGCGGCGAGGACCCACCACACCAGGGCGGCGAACCCGACCAGGAACAGCACGGTGTAGACGACGTTCCGCGCCTTGGCCTTGGGCCCGGGGGCGTCATAGAGAACGGAGAGGTTGCTCATCGCTTCACCGCCACGCGCTTGCTCACCCAGCCGAGCAGCAGCCCGGTCGGCAGGGTCAGGAGAATGAATCCGAGGGCGAAGATGCCGCCGATCAGGAACACCTGTGCCTCGTTCTCGATCATGGTCTTCATCAGGAGTGCGGCCTCGGCCACACCGATCGCCGCGGCGACGGTGGTGTTCTTGGTGAGGGCGATGAGCACGTTGGCCAGCGGGGCGACCACCGAGCGGAACGCCTGGGGGAGGACCACCAGCCGCAGGACCTGGGTGAAGCTCAGCCCGAGGGCACGGGCCGCCTCGGCCTGGCCGACGGGCACGGTGTTGATGCCGGACCGCAGCGCCTCGCAGACGAATGCGGCGGTGTAGGCGGTGAGACCGAGCACGGCGAGTCGGAAGTTCGTCTCCGTGAAGGTGTCCCCTCCCATCGCGATGCCCAGCGTCTGGAAGAGGCCCAGGGAGGTGAAGAGGATGATGACGGTCAGCGGGGTGTTCCGGACGATGTTCACGTAGCCGGTGCCGAAGACGCGCATGAGGGGCACCGGGCTGACGCGCATGCCGGCCAGGATGGTGCCGAGGATGAGCGACCCGATGGCGGAGAAGACCGCGAGCTGCGCGGTGACCCAGAAGGCCCCGAACAGGTCGTACCGCTGTAGATCAAGGAAGTCGAACACGTAGGTCTCGAATTCTCGCCGTGACGGACAGAAAAGGGTGGCGGGGGGGGGGGGGGGGGGGGGGGGGGGG
>NZ_JAAVJD010000054.1:10924-27125 GCF_012033735.1 Streptomyces lonarensis
CCCCCCCCCCCCCCCCCCCCCCCCCCGCCACCATGGATCACTTGCCCTCGGTGATCTCCGGGGCGTCCGGGACCTCGAAGCCGGCCGGGCCGAGGTTCTTCTCGACGGCCTCGGCCCAGGCACCGTCCTCGAACATCTTCTCGAGCGCGGCGTTGATCTTCTCCTGGAGCTCGGTGTCGTCCTTGGGGATACCGATGCCGTAGTGCTCCGGGCCCAGGTCCAGGCCGGCGAGCTCGAACTTGCCCTGGTGCTCGTCCTGCGCGGCGTAGCCGGCGAGGATGGTGTTGTCCGTGGTCAGCGCGTCGACGGCGCCGTTCTCCAGGCCGGTGAGGCACTCGGAGTAGCCGCCGTAGGGCTGGAGGTTCGCGTCGGGGGCGATGTCCTCCTGGATCTTCTGCGCGGAGGTCGAGCCGGAGACGGAACAGAGGTTCAGGTCACCGATCTCGTCGTTGCTGGAGATCGACTCGCCGCTGCGCATCAGCAGGTCCTGCGCGGCCACGAAGTAGGGGCCCGCGAAGCTGACCTCTTCCTTGCGCTGGTCGGTGATGGAGTAGGTGGCGACGATGAAGTCGACGTCACCGTTCTTGATCATGTTCTCGCGCTCGGGCGACTGCGCCTGGCGCCAGGTGATGTCGTCCTCCTCGACACCCAGCTCGGCGGCGACGTAACGGGCGATGTCGACGTCGAAGCCGGTGAAGTCGCCGTCGGCGGTCTGCAGACCCAGGCCGGGCTGGTCGTACTTGATGCCGATGGTCAGCGTGTCGTTGCTGTCGCCACCGTCGCTCGAGCCGCCGTTGCTGTCGTCGGAGCCGCAGGCGGTGGCGGTGAGGGCGAGAACGAGGGCGGAGGCGGCCAGCGTGGCGGACTTGCGAACTCTCATGATCATTTCCTTGCTCTGGTTAACGGGGTGGGGGACTACGTGTGGGGGGCCGGCGGCGCCGGCGGTCGTGCGGGTCAGTGGTGCAGGATCTTCGAGAGGAAGTCCTTGGCACGGTCGCTCTTCGGGTTGTCGAAGAACTGCTGCGGCTCGGCCTCCTCGACGATCCGTCCGTCGGCCATGAAGACCACGCGGTTCGCCGCGGAGCGGGCGAAGCCCATCTCGTGGGTGACGACCACCATCGTCATCCCCTCGCGGGCCAGCTGCTTCATGGCCTCCAGGACCTCGTTGATCATCTCGGGGTCCAGCGCCGAGGTGGGCTCGTCGAAGAGCATCACCTTCGGCTCCATCGCCAGCGCCCGCGCGATCGCCACGCGCTGCTGCTGGCCGCCGGAGAGCTGCGCGGGGTACTTGTCGGCCTGGTTGCCCACGCCCACGCGGTCCAGGAGCTGCCGGGCCCGCTCCTCCACCTCCGCCTTGTCCTGCCTGCGCACCTTGATCGGGCCGAGCATCACGTTCTGCAGCACGGTCTTGTGGGCGAAGAGGTTGAAGGACTGGAAGACCATGCCCACGTCGGCGCGGAGGCGGGCGAGGCCGCGGCCCTCGGCGGGCAGGGGCTCGTCGTCGATCGTGATCGTTCCGCCGTCGATGGTCTCCAGGCGGTTGATGGCCCGGCACAGCGTCGACTTGCCGGAGCCGGAGGGCCCGATCACCACGACGACCTCGCCGCGCTTGATCGTGAGGTTGATGTCCTGGAGCACGTGGAGCGCACCGAAGTGCTTGTTCACGCCGTCCAGGACGACCAGGTCCTCCGCCAGCGGCGCGGCGTCGCCCTCGACGTCCTTGGTCAGCGGCACATCGCTCATCGTGGTCATGCTCCGTCCTCGTCGGTTGCAGGGACCCTAGCCAGCGGCCGAATGGACGTCAGCCGATCTGAGCTGAAATTGAGGATAACGATCTGATGTCTCTGTACTACGTATTGCCGCTGGTGGTAGCGGTGGGTCACGGCCCGGTGGCCCCCGTGTGGCGGGTGGGGCGCGGTGCGTCCGCAGACGGGCCGACCGGCCCGCGGGAGTGGACTTCCGGGCCTGTCCGGAGTTCACTTTTCACCGGGGGTCGCAGACGGTGAACCCGCGCCGTGCCCGCCACGGCCGGCCCCGGCGGCCCCCCGAAGCCGGCCCCGAGGGTCGGCCCGGTCGGCCGCACCGCACGTACAGACCGCCCCGCGGCGCGTCGGACCGGCACCGTCCGGACCGCGCGCGCGGACCCACCGTCGTGCCGGGCGCACGTCGCCGCGGTACGGCCCCGCCCGGCGGACGGACGAGACCGCCGCCCAGGCGGAAGGAGGTCGCATGAGACTGCTGCTGGTGGAGGACGACGAACACGTCGCCGCGGCGCTGGTCGCGGTACTCGGCCGGCACGGTTTCCGTGTCACGCACGCCCGCAACGGGGCCGAGGCCGTCGACCGCGTCCAGGCCGGCGGCCACGACGTGGTGCTGCTGGACCTGGGCCTGCCGGACGCCGACGGCTTCGAGGTGTACGGCCAGATCAGGCGGCTCGCCCGCATCCCGGTGATCATGGTGACCGCGCGCGCCGACGTGCGCTCCCGCATACACGGCCTGAACCTCGGCGCCGACGACTACGTCGTCAAGCCCTACGACACGGGGGAGCTGCTGGCGCGGATCCACGCGGTCAGCCGGCGTTCGGCGCCCGACCGTCCGGCGCCGGACCGCACCGACGCCGAGTCCGGGCCGCCGGGGGGCGGGGAGGTGCTGTCCGCCGGCCCGCTCACCGTGGAACTCTCGACCCGCCGCGTCCTGGTCGACGGGGAGCCCGTGGAGCTGACCCGCAAGGAGTTCGACCTCCTCGCCCTGCTCGCGCAGCGTCCCGGCGTGGTCTTCCGCCGGGAGCAGATCATCAGCGACGTCTGGCGCACCAGCTGGGAAGGGACCGGCCGGACCCTGGAGGTGCACGTGGCGTCGCTGCGGTCGAAGCTCCGCCGGGGTGAACTGGTCGAGACCGTCCGCGGCGTCGGCTACCGCCTCGCCGTCCCCCGACCCTGATCGGCCGACACCACCGTGCGCACCAGGCTCCTCCTCCTGCTCATCCTGCTCCAGGCCGGCGTGCTGCTGGCCCTCGGCGTTCCGCTTGCCGCCAGCCAGGCGGCCACCGAGCAGCAGCGGCTGGTCGTCGACCGTATCGACGACACCGCCCGCTTCGGCTCGCTCGCCCAGTTCGCCACCGGCGCGGGACGGGACGCGCCGGCCGGCGCGCTCGACCAGTTGGAGGAAGAACTCGACCGTTACCACGAGCTGTACGGCATCCGCGCCGGCGTGTTCCGGCGGGACGGTCGCCCGCTGGCGTCGGCACCACCGCGCTGGTCGGGGGTGGCCGAAGACGAGGCGCGCACCGCGTTCGACGAGGCGCTCGCGGGGCGGCGCAGCCACGGCCCCGGGCAGATCTGGCCCTGGGAGACGGACCGCCGCCTGGTCGTGGCCTCGCCGGTCGTCCGCGACGGCGACGTCGTCGCCGTGGTGCTCACCGACTCGCCGACGGGCGCGCTGCGGGCCCGCATCCTCCGCGGCTGGCTGCCGATCGCCCTGGGGGAGGCCGCGGCCATGGCGCTCGCGGTCGCGGCCGCGTTCCGGCTGACCGGCTGGGTGCTCAGCCCCGTCCGCGACCTGGACCGCGCCGCCCACGGGATCACCACCGGGCGCATGAACTCCCGCGTCGCCGCGGCCGGCGGCCCACCGGAGCTGCGTCGGCTGGCGGCCTCGTTCAACGAGATGGCCGACCACGTCGAGGAGGTGCTGGAGCAGCAGCGGGCCTTTGTCGCCGACGCCTCGCACCAGCTGCGGAACCCGCTCTCCGCGCTCCTGCTGCGCATCGAGCTGCTCGGGCTCGAGCTGCCCCCCGGAAGCCAGGAGTTCGCCTCCGTCCGTGCGGAGGGCGCCCGCCTCGCCCGCGTGCTGGACGACCTGCTGGACCTCGCCGTCGCCGAGCAGTCCACGGTCCACCTGCGCACCACCGACGTCGCGGCGCTGGCCGCCGAGCGGGCCGACTCCTGGCGTCCGGTCGCCGACCGCGAGGAGGTCACCCTCCGGACGACCGGACCCAGCGCCGTCACGGCGTGGGCGGACCCGATCGCGCTGTCCAGCGCGCTGGACGCCCTCGTCGACAACGCGATCAAGTTCACCCCCGCCGGCGGCACCGTCGAGGTGTCCTGCCGGGCGGAGGGCGACGTGGTGCGGATCGAGGTCGCCGACACCGGCAGCGGCCTCTCCGAGGAGGAACTGGTACGCGTCGGCGACCGCTTCTGGCGCGCCGGGAGGCACCAGAACGTCTCCGGTTCCGGGCTGGGGCTCTCCATCGTCAAGGCGCTGCTGACCTCCGGCGGCGCCGACATCTCCTACGGACACAACACCCCGCGGGGGTTGCGCGCCACCGTCCGGTTGCCGCGCGAGGACCCGGGGCACCCCGGAACCGAGTGAGGCGGCCCGGCGCCGCAATCCCGCGGGTGCGGCGCCGGACCCGTGCCGGACGGCTCAGCCGCGGGCGAACCGCAGCGTCAGGATCTCGAAGGGTCGCAGCGAGAGCCGCAGCGTGTCCGCGGCCCCGCCGGTCGGCCCGCCGCGCTCGATCGGCGGCGCGGCGGCGCCGGGCCACGGGCGCTCCAGGAGGTCGGTGACGGTCGCCGACGCCACCGCGAAGCCGAGCGACAACGTCCCCGCCGACCTGCCGCCGGAGGCCTCGTACACCCGCACCACCACATCGCCCGAGCGGTCCTCGGCGAGCTTCACCGTCTCCACGACCACCTCGGCGGTGTCCGACGCCACCAGCGGCCGCACCACGGCCGACCCCGGCACGGACCGCTCGGGCAGGTTGATCGCGTGCCCCTCGCGCACCGCGTCCGTGATGTCCGCCCCGGGGACGAGGCCGTACCGCATCCGGTGCCGGCCCTGGTCGGTCTCCGGGTCGGGGTAGCGGGGCGCCCGCAGCAGCGAGAGCCGCACGGTGGTGGTCTGCGAACCGTCCTCCCGGACGTCGCGGGTCACCTCGTGGCCGTAGGTCGAGTCGTTGACCAGCGCCGCGCCCCACCCCGGCTCCCCGACGTGCAGCCAGCGGTGGGCGCAGATCTCGAACTTCGCCGCCTCCCACGAGGTGTTGGTGTGCGTGTCGCGGTGGACGTGCCCGAACTGCGTCTCGGCCGCGGACCGGTCGGCCTTCACGTCCAGCGGGAAGGCCGCCTTCAGCAGCTTCTCGCTCTCGTGCCAGTCGACCTCGGTGTCGATCTCCAGCAGCCGGTCGCCGGCGCGCAGCGTGAGCTGCTGCACCACGGTCGAGGCACCGAACGCGCGCACCACCCGCACCGTCGCCGAGCGGCCGTCGTCGTCCGCGGCGACGACCTCCCGGGCGTCGGTCAGGTCGGTGACGTTGTGCCGGTAGAAGGAGTCGATGTCCCAGGCGTCCCACTTGTTGGGCAGATCGGGGTGGAGCTGGAGCAGGTTGGCCGCCGCGCCCGGGGCCACCGCCTCGCGTCCGGACGCGGCGTCGACCGCCGACACCACCAGTCCCCGTGCGTCGACCGTCACCCGCAGCAGCCCGTTGTCGAGGACCCAGCCGGCGTCGTCCGGCAGCGCGGTCAGCGTCACCGGCGCCGGGGCCGGTGCCCCGCCGCGCGGTGCGGCTCCGCCTCCGGGGATTCCGTGGCGGGCGTGCGGCGCGGCGTTGAAGACGACGGTGCCGCCCTCCGCGCCGGCCGGGGCGGCCGCCTCCCCGGCCAGCGCGTGCTGCGCCCCGGCGACGATCGCCTCCAGCTCCTCCCGGAGCCGGTCGTAGGTGTCGCGCGCCTCCCGGTGGACCCAGGCGATGGAGGACCCGGGCAGGATGTCGTGGAACTGGTGGAGCAGCACCTCCTTCCAGATGCGCTCCAACTCCTCGTAGGGGTAGCCGTACCGCCCGTCCCGCACCGCGGCGGTCGCGGCCCACAGTTCGGCCTCGCGCAGCAGTGACTCGCTGCGCCGGTTGCCCTGCTTGGTCTTGGCCTGCGAGGTGTAGGTGCCGCGGTGGAACTCCAGGTACAGCTCGCCCGCCCAGACCGGTGCGTCCGGGTACTCGGCGAGCGCCTTGCGGAAGAACTCCGCGGGGGCCTCGACCTCCACCCGGGGCGAGCCGTCGAGGTCCCGCAGCCGCCGGGCGCGCCCCAGCATCTCCCGGGTGGCCCCGCCCCCGCCGTCACCGTGGCCGAACGGGACGAGGGAACGGGTGGCGCGGCCCTTCTCGCGGAAGTTCCGTGCCGCGTGCGCCAGCTCGGCGCCGGTCATCTCGGCCGTGTAGGTGTCCACCGGCGGGAAGTGGGTGAAGACCCGGGTGCCGTCGATGCCCTCCCACCAGAAGCTGGAGTGCGGGAAAGCATTGGTCTGGTTCCAGGAGATCTTCTGGGTGAGGAAGAAGTCGGACGCCGACAACCGCACCAGCTGCGGTAGCGCGGCGGTGTAGCCGAAGGTGTCGGGCAGCCACACCTCGCGCGTCTCGATGCCGAACTCGTCGAGGAAGAACTTCTTCCCGTACAGGAACTGCCGCGCCATCGCCTCGCCGCCCACCATGTTGGTGTCCGACTCCACCCACATGCCGCCCACGGGAATGAACTGCCCTGTCGCGATCTTCTCCCGGACGCGGGCGAACAGCTCCGGCCGGTGCTCCTTCAGCCACGCGAGCTGCTGGGCCTGCGACATCGCGAACCGGTGGTCCGGGTCGCCGTCCATGAGCGCCACCGTGTTGGCCGAGGTCCGCGCGACCTTGCGGACCGTCTCCCGCAGCGGCCACAGCCACGCCGAGTCGATGTGGGCGTGCCCGACGGCGCTGACCCGGTGCGCCGAGGCCCGTGCGGGGGATGCGAGCGCCGCGGCCAGCGGCTCGCGGGCCGCGGTCGCGCTGCCGGGGACGTCGGTCAGGTCGAGCGCGTCGAGCGCCCGTTCCACGGCCCGCAGCACCTCCCACCGGCGGGCGTCCTCCAACGGCAGCTCCACCATCAGCTGGCCGAGGACCTCCAGATCGCGCACCAGCTCCCACACCTCCGGGTGGAAGACCGCGAGGTCCATGCGCTCGACGCGGTAGAGGGGCTCGTCGCCGGCGGTCAGCCGGTCGCCCAGCGGGCCGGGGAGCTGCGGGGTCAGCAGGATCGGGTTGGCCGCCGCCTCGATGAACAGCTCCACCTCCTCGCCGCCGGCCGCGAGGTCGGCGATCCGCACCCAGTCGTTGTGCGGGTTCAGCCCCTTGACGACCGAGCCGTCCCGGCGGTGGACCAGCCCCTCGGACTGGAAGCCGGCCAGCGCCCGGTCGAAGCCGATGTCCAGCACCGCCTCCACGGTGGCGCCCCGCCAGGCGGGGGGCACGGTGCCCGTGACCCGGAACCAGGTGGTGCCCCACGCGGGGCCCCAGGGCTCGCCGACGGCCGCCGGACGGTACGGCGCCGCGAGCCCCTCGGCAACGGGAACCGGCTCGCCGGGCGCGTCCCAGCGTTCGACCGTCAGCGGCGCCCGGGCGCCGTGGACGGCGGGGGCGATCCGCTCGGTGAGGACGCGGCGCAGGCGGTCTTCCACGATGCGGCGGTCGTCGTGCATCAGTCCTCCGGTGGGGTTGCGGTGCGCGTGCGCCCCGGCCGTGGCCTGCCCGCCCGGGCAGGGCCGGGGCCACCTCCCAGGGTGCCGCCCCCCACCGTGCCACCGGGCGGCCGGCCCCCGTGCAACTGGGCGGTCCCCGTGCCGCGGCGGGCCGCCCCGGTCAGGACTTGACGGACCGGTAGTAGCGGGCGGCGCCGGGGTGCAGCTGCAGCGGCTGGGTGTAGATCGCCGTCCGCAGGTCCACCCGCTGCGCCGCGTGCACCACCGTCGCGATGTGGTCCCGTCCTCGTATCACCGAGGCGGTCAGCCGCTCGGTGAGCGCGACGTCCGCCCCGGCCGTGGTCACCAGCAGATTGGCCACCGCCACCGTGTCGACGCCGCTGGTGCCGCTGACCTCCGGATAGGCGTCCGGCGGCACCACCGCGGCGCGGTAGTACGCCGTGTGCTCGCCCTGCCGCCGCAGCTGCGGCAGCAGCTCGCCCAGCGGCACCAGGCGGATCGCGCGCCGGGAGGCCAACTGCTCGACCGCACGCGTCGGCAGGCCACCGGACCAGAAGAAGGCGTCGAGGCGGTCGTGCTCCAGCATCCGCGGCATGGTGTGGATGCCCTCGCGGGCCGCGGTCACGTCCCGGTCCATGTCCAGCCCGGCCGCCGCCAGCAGCTCCCGCGTGACGAGCTGCACCCCGGAGCGGTCCTGCCCCACTCCCACCCGCAGGCCGGCGAGCTCCGCCACCGACCGCACCGGTGACGCGGCGGGGACCACCAGCTGCATGTAGTCGTCGTAGAGGCGGGCGCACGCCGTCAGCGAGTCGGTGTCGCCGCCGGCGCGATGGGACGCCAGCGAGTCCGCCGTGGCGATGGCGTAGTCGGCCTCTCCCGACAGCAGCCGCTCGATGTTCTCCACGGAGCCCGCGCTCGGCGTCAGCACCACCTTGACCTGCGGGAGGTCCCGCGCCAGCTGGGAGCGGAGCAGCTGTCCGTACTGCGCGTAGACCCCGCTCGGCACCCCGGTGCTCACCACGACCTCACCGCTCGGCGGCGGCTCGCCGTCCCGCGCCGCCAGCCACCACAGAGAGCCGCCGCCCACCGCGGCCGCCCCCAGGCCCAGCAGCCGTCGGCGGGGGATCGGCGGGAGCGCACGCGAGACCATGCCGACAGTCTGCCGGACGTCCGGCGCCCGCGGCACCGCGCCCACCGGCGGCTTCGCCGACCGCCGGCACCACTGCGGCCGTGCCGGGCCCCGTCCCGGCGCCGCCCGGACGGGAACCCGGTTCGGCGCGCCGTCGGCAGCGCCTACCCTGGTGGTCATGAGCAGCACTGACGGGAGCCTCCCGGTGGCCGAGCCCAGGACCTACCAGGTCCGCACCTTCGGCTGCCAGATGAACGTCCATGACAGCGAGCGCATGTCGGGACTGCTGGAGGCGGCGGGATACACGCGGGCGCCCAAGGAGGCCGACGCCGCGGACATCGTGGTCTTCAACACCTGCGCCGTTCGCGAGAACGCCGACAACCGCCTCTACGGCAACCTCGGCCAGCTGGCGCCGAAGAAGGCGAGCCGGCCCGGCATGCAGATCGCCGTCGGCGGCTGCCTGGCGCAGAAGGACCGCGACACCATCGTGCGGCGCGCCCCCTGGGTGGACGTCGTCTTCGGCACGCACAACGTCGGGAAGCTGCCGGTGCTGCTGGAGCGGGCCCGCGTCGAGCGCGAGGCACAGGTCGAGATCGCCGAGTCGCTGGAGGCGTTCCCCTCCACGTTGCCCACCCGCCGCGAGAGCGCCTACGCGGCCTGGGTCTCGATCTCCGTCGGCTGCAACAACACCTGCACCTTCTGCATCGTGCCGGCGCTGCGGGGCAAGGAGAAGGACCGCCGTCCCGGCGACATTCTCGCCGAGATCGAGACGCTCGTCGACGACGGCGTCAGCGAGATCACGCTGCTCGGCCAGAACGTCAACGCCTACGGTTCCGACATCGGCGACCGCGAGGCCTTCTCCAAGCTGCTGCGTGCCTGCGGCAGGGTCGAGGGCCTGGAGCGCGTCCGCTTCACCTCGCCGCACCCGCGCGACTTCACCGACGACGTCATCGCGGCGATGGCCGAGACCGAGAACGTCATGCCGCAGCTCCACATGCCGCTGCAGTCCGGCTCCTCCACGGTGCTCAAGGCGATGCGTCGCTCCTACCGGCAGGAGCGCTTCCTCGGCATCATCGAGAAGGTCCGCGCCGCCATGCCGGAGGCGGCCATCTCCACGGACGTCATCGTCGGGTTCCCCGGCGAGACGGAGGAGGACTTCCAGGAGACGCTGCACGTCGTGCGCGAGGCGCGGTTCGCGCAGGCGTTCACCTTCCAGTACTCGAAGCGGCCCGGCACCCCCGCGGCGACGATGGACGGCCAGATCCCCAAGGCGGTCGTGCAGGAGCGCTACGAGCGGCTGGTCGCGCTGCAGGAGGAGATCTCCTGGGCCGAGAACCGCAAGCAGGTCGGCCGCACCCTGGAGATCATGGTCGCCGAGGGCGAGGGCCGGAAGGACGACGCCACCCGCCGACTCTCCGGCCGGGCACCCGACAACCGGCTCGTCCACTTCACCAGGCCCGACCAGCCGGTGCGCCCCGGCGACATGGTGACCGCCACCGTCACCTACGCCGCCCCCCACCACCTCCTCGCGGAGGACACCGTCAGCGCCGTCCGCCGCACGCGCTCCGGCGACGCCTGGGAGGAGCGCCAGGCGCAGCCGACGGGGGCGTCGGGCCGTCCCACCGTCTCCCTCGGCCTGCCCGGCGTCGGCGCACCGCCGCCGCTGCCCGACGCCACCGGCGGCTGCGCCGCCCGCTGAACACCGGCGACACCGCGCCGCGGAGCCGCATCCCGAGAGCGTGTGTCGGACCCCGCGCCGGATCGGCTCGCGGCACCGGACGCGGGCAGCGGCACGGCGGAGGGGCGGCCCCCTGCGGGATGTCCGCGGGCGTCTCCGACGACGCGGCAGATGGCTGCAGCCGGCGCCGCGGGCCCGGCGTGGGGTCTCCCGGACGCTCTGATCACCGGGGGCGGCCCCGCGCGTCGGCCTCACGCGGTCGGGGCCGCAGGTCGCGCCGGTAGGGTGCCGACCATGCTCGTAGCCGCCGCTGTCTGCCCCGCCCCGCCGCTGCTGGTGCCCGCCGTGGCCGCCGGCGCCGCCGCCGAACTCGACGCGCTGCGCGGCGACTGCCGCCGTGCGCTGGCCGCCGTGGCGGCGGCGGGGCCCGACCGGCTGGTCGTGGTCGGCGCCGGTGCCGCCGCCGTCACCCACCACGGGCGGGGTGCGGCCGGTTCGTTCCGCGGGTTCGGGATTCCGCTGACGGTCCGGCTGCCCGCGGCCGGGCCGGGCGGGGGAACGGCGGACGCGGGCCCGACAGCCGAACCGCTGCCCGCCCCGTCGGCGGTCGCCGCCTGGCTCCTCGCGGACGCGGGCTGGGACGCCGCGCCCGTCACGGCGGTGAGCGTGCCGGACGACCTGCCCGCCGCGAGCTGCCTGGAGCTGGGCCGGGAGCTCGCCGCCGGCTCGGCGCGCACGGCGCTTCTGGTGGTCGGGAGCGGTTCCCACTGCCGCACCCTCAAGGCGCCGGGATACCTCGACGAACGGGGCGAGCCCTTCGACGACTCCGTCGCCCGGTCGCTCGCCGCCGCCGACCACGAAGCCCTCGCCGCCCTCGACCGAGAGCTGGCCGCGGCCGTCGGTGCGGACGGCGCCGCCCCGTGGCAGGTGCTGGCGGGGGCGGCCGGTCGGCGGGAGTCCACGGCACCCCTCGGCGGCGCGCTGCTGCACCACACGGCGCCGTACGGCGTCGGCTACCTGGTCGCGGCCTGGAGCTGACCGCCGCCGGACGCGCCGCCGCGGGCCCGCGGCGGCACGCCTCCGCCCGGGCCCGCCCCGCCCGTGGCCCGGGCACCGTCTGGGAGACTGACGCGATGCGCAGCACACCCCCGCCCCCGCAGCTCCAGGTCGTGGCCGTGGTCGGCCCCACGGCCGCCGGCAAGTCCGACCTGGGCGTCGAGCTCGCCCGCCGGCTCGGCGGCGAGGTGGTCAACGCCGACTCCATGCAGCTCTACCGCGGCATGGACATCGGCACGGCGAAGCTGGCCGAGGACGAGCGCGGCGGCGTGCCCCACCACCTGCTCGACGTCTGGGACGTCCGGGAGACCGCCAGCGTCGCCGAGTACCAGCGCGCGGCCCGGGTCGAGATCGACCGACTGCTGGCCGCGGGCCGTCTCCCCGTCCTCGTCGGCGGCTCCGGGTTGTACGTCCGGGCCGCCGTCGACCGGATGGAGTTCCCCGGCACCGACCCCGAGGTCCGCGCCGCGCTGGAGGAGGAACTCGCCCGGGGCGGCAGCGGGCCGCTGCACGAGCGCCTGGCGGCGGCCGACCCCGCGGCAGCGGCCGCGATCCTCCCCAGCAACGGCCGCCGCATCGTGCGGGCGCTCGAGGTCATCGCCATCACCGGGAAGCCCTTCACCGCGCAACTGCCCGGCTCCGACGAGGAGCAGAGCGTCTACCGCACCCTCCAGATCGGGGTGGACGTGGCGCGGCCCGAACTGGACGCGCGGATCACCACGCGCGTGGACCGGATGTGGGAGGCGGGGCTGCCGGACGAGGTGCGCCGCCTCGAACAGGCGGGTCTCCGTGAGGGGCGCACCGCGTCACGGGCCCTCGGGTACCAGCAGCTGCTCGCGGCCTTCTCCGGCGCGTACGACGAGGAGACGGCCCGCGAGGAGACGGTGCGCACCACCCGGCGGTTCGCCCGCCGCCAGGACACCTGGTTCCGCCGGGACGGCCGGGTCCACTGGCTCAGCGGCGCCGCCGCCGACCGCGCGCAGCTGCCCGAGCGCGCCTGGGAGCTGGTGCGGGACGCACTCGGCCGCTGATCCGCACCGCGCGGGGAGCCGCCGTCCCGCGCCCCCGGCGGGGGCGGTGACGACCGCAACACCACAGGTGGGGGCGTGTGGAGGGGGCGCGGGGAACCGCGTTCACGCCTGTTGTCCCACGACTCGAACGGACGGTCACATCCTGGTCACGTGATGGCATCGGGACGCTCCAGAGGCCCTGTGGGAGAGCTGTGGCGTGCCATCATCGAACGTGCTACAGGCCGAGGAACCGTACGTTGGGAGGGCACGTGGCGATGGAGGCCGGCCCTCGCGACAGGGACGACGGCAGCCGGGCGCAGCCGTTGCGCGCCGGCGCGCTGGAACCCCTGCCGCTGCCCGAAACGGTGCACCCCTCGGACCCCGGGTCCACCCGCCCGCCCGGCGATGACGACCAGGCGGAGCTGTACGAGGAGCTGCGGCCCCAGCGGCGGCTCCGCATCCTGCAGATGGCACCGATCGTGGTGCTCAGCCTGCTGGGTTCGCTCATGTTCGCCTTCCCCCTCGCCTTCGCCTTCAGCGACAGCGGCGCTGTGGTCGCCATGCTGGGGCTGCTGATCGGCTCCAGCGCGGCCGGCTGGGGAGTCCTCGCGGCCCACCGGGTCGGCTACACCTGGCCCGGGCTGCCCCCGCGGGGCTCCGGTGCCCGGCCGGACTGGCGGATGCTGGCGTTGTACGCGCTCGGTCTGGCCCTCGTCGGCCTGTTCGCCGTCTGGCGCGTTGCCGGGCTGCGCTGACCGCTTCCGTGCGCCGCCGCACACGGCACGCCCCCGCACACGGCACGCCCCCGCACACGGCACGCCCGTCGCCCGCTCCTTCGCCCGACGCCCCGGAATTCGCGCCGACACCGACACCGACACCGACACCGCGCGCGTCCGTACCTGCGGCCGCTCCCCGGACGCCGCGCCCGCCGGGCGAGCCCGGAGCACCCCGGGGCACCGCCAGGTCGTACGATCGGGCAGGTGAGTACACCGGCAGGGCTGCCGTTCCTCAAGGGACACGGCACCGAGAACGACTTCGTCATCCTCCCCGACCCCGACGGCGCCCTGACGCTGTCGCCGGAGGCGGTGGCCCGGCTGTGCGACCGCCGCGCGGGGGTCGGCGCGGACGGCCTGCTGCGCGTCGTCCGCTGCGACGCGCTCCCCGAGGGCCGCGCCCTCGCGGGGGAGGCCCGCTGGTTCATGGACTACCGCAACGGCGACGGCAGCGTCGCCGAGATGTGCGGCAACGGCGTCCGGGTCTTCGCCCGCTTCCTGTGGCACGCCGGGCTGACCGAGGACACCGAGATCGCCGTCGGCACCCGCGCGGGGATCAGGACGGCGCGTCTCGGGGCGGACGGCGGCGTCACCGTCGGGATGGGCCGCGCCGAGCTGCCCTCCGGGCCCGGCGGGACGGCCACGGTCACCGTGGGGGAGCGCAGCTGGCCGGCGGTACACGTCGACATGGGCAACCCCCACGCCGTCGCGTTCGTGGCGGAGCTCGACGACGCCGGGCCGCTCCTGGAGGCCCCCGGTGTCGCACCGGCCGAGGCCTACCCGCACGGCACCAACGTGGAGTTCGTCGTCGACCGCGGCGCGGCGCACGTCGCGCTGCGGGTGCACGAGCGCGGTTCCGGTGAGACGCGGTCCTGCGGAACCGGCGCGTGCGCCGTCATGGTGGCTGCGGCCCGCCGTGACGGCCACGACCCGGCGGCCGACGGCCGCGCCGTGACCTACACCGTCGACGTGCCGGGCGGGCGGCTGTCCATCACCGAGCGCGCCGACGGCGTGATCGAGATGACCGGACCGGCCGTGATCGTCGCCGAGGGCGTGCTGGACCCGGCCTGGCTGGACCCGGCCGCACTCCGCGCGTAGCGCCGGCGGCCCGGGCGCCGTCCGCCGCGGTCGCTGTCGCGGCGGGCCGTCCCGCCGGAGCACGGCGGTCGCTGCGGCGCGCCAACTCCCCTGCGCGGCAAGCCTTCCGTCCCGATCGGCGTCCGAACTCCCGTCGCCCGAAGGGGTGATCCGAACCCGTCGGCCATGCCCGGGTACGGCGCCCCGTGCTGGGCTCGGTAGCATCAAGCACCGGCACCACTGCGGGAGTCGGCGGGAGGTCCGTGCGGCGCCCCGGAGCGCCACGCACCGCCCCACCGCGGTCCACCAGCCCTGAGCCGGTCCACGACCAGGCCGCGGAGGTGCCCAGTGAGCGCAGAGACAGCCGGCAGCAGCCATGTACGGGAGCGGGTGCACCGCAGGGACGGCGGCCGGCTGCGCCGCCTGGGACGCGCGGCGATGTTCGGTCCGTCGCGCGACGGCCTGCCGGACGCCATCGAGCACCTGGCCCGCGCCCACCGCCGTCACCACCCGGGCGCCCCGCTCGATGCGCTGCGGCGCGCCTACGCGGTGGCGGAGCGTGCCCACCGCGGCCAGATGCGCAAGAGCGGCGATCCGTACATCACGCACCCCGTTGCGGTCACGCTGATCCTCGCGCAGCTGGGCGCCGAGACGACGACCCTGGTGGCGTCGCTCCTCCACGACACGGTCGAGGACACCGAGGTGACGCTGGAGCAGGTGCGCCGCGACTTCGGCGAGGAGGTCGGCTACCTGGTCGACGGGGTGACCAAGCTGGAGAAGGTCGAGTACGGCGCCGCCGCCGAGTCGGAGACCTTCCGCAAGATGCTGGTGGCGGCGGGCAGCGACGTTCGCGTGCTGTCCATCAAACTGGCGGACCGCGTCCACAACATGCGAACGCTCGGCGTCATGCGCCCGGAGAAGCAGACCCGGATCGCACTGGTCACCCGGGACGTGCTGATCATGCTGGCCGAGCGGCTCGGCGTCCAGGCGGTCAAGACCGAACTGGAGGACCTCGCCTTCGCGATCCTCCATCCCGAGGAGCACGCGCGCACCACGCAGCTCGTGCGGGAGCACCGCCGCATGCCCGACCCGCTGCAGCCGATCGCCGCCGCCGTCGCCGAGACCCTGCGGGAGGCCGGCATCGAGGCCACGGTACGGGTCAGGCCCCGGCACCTGCTGTCGGTCCACCGCGCCTCGGTCCGCCGGGGCAGCCTGGGCCCCTGCGACTTCGGCCGACTGCTGATCGTCGTGGACGAGGACGCCGACTGCTACGCCGCCCTCGGGGAACTGCACACCTGCTTCACCCCGATCGTGGCCGAGTTCAAGGACTTCGTGGCCGCCCCGAAGTTCAACCTCTACCAGTCGCTGCACACCGCGGTGGCGGACCGCGAGGGCCGCGTCGCCGAGGTGCTGGTCCGCTCGCGCAGGATGCACCAGGTGGCGGAAGCCGGCGTGATCGCCCTCGGCGACCCCCACCGCCCGGCCGAGCAGTCCGGCGCCGCCGCCGACGACGCCGAGCGCGCCGACCCCACCCGGCCGGGGTGGCTCTCCCGCCTCCTCGAGTGGCAGGCCCAGGCGCCGGACCCCGAGATCTTCTGGGCGGAGCTGCGCGACGACCTCCGCCGCAACCGCGAGATCACCGTCTTCGCCGAACAACCCGGCACGGGTGCCCTGCAGCTCCCCTCCGGCGCCAGCTGCGTCGACGCCGCCTACGCCCGCCACGGCGAGGCCGCCCACCGCTGCGTGGGTGCCCGGGTCAACGGTCGGCTGGTGACGCTCGGTACCACGCTCCGCGACGGCGACACCGTTCGGTTGCTGCTCGCGCCGGAGGGGTCCTCCGAACCGTCGGGCGACTGGTTGGAGTCCGCCGTGACGCCCGCCGCGCGGATCGCCATCCGCCGCGAGCTCACCGCCCGCAGCGATCGGACCCGCCACGCCGCCGCACCCGGCGCGCCGGCGGGCCCGGCGGACGCCCGGC
>NZ_JAAVJD010000055.1 GCF_012033735.1 Streptomyces lonarensis
GCGCCGGTACCGGCGCCGGCGGCCTGCCCCGGCCGACGTGCGCGGCCGGGGCGGGTGGGTGGGGCGGACGGGGAAGGGCCGCTCCACCCGCACCCTGGCTGCGGCTCAGTGCTTGGCGGCCCCCTCCGCACCGGCGCCGGTGAGGGCGCGCACCTGGAGCTCGGCGAACTTGTCGAGGTCGCGCTCCTTGGAGGCCAGCGTGCCGACGATGGCGCACGCCAGGCCGATCGGCACGGACGCGAGAGCCGGGTTCTCCAGCGGGAACCAGGCGAAGTCCACGCCTGCCGGGAAGAGCGAGAGGCTGTTCCCGTCGGCGTCCGTCTTGCCGGAGACCACCGGTGAGAAGAAGACGAGCCCGACGGCCGCCGCCAGACCGCCGTAGATCCCGGCCAGAGCGCCGGTGGTGTTGAAGCGCTTCCAGAAGAGACTCAACAGGATTGTCGGCAGGTTGGCGGAGGCCGCGATGGCGAACGCGAGCGCCACCAGGAAGGCGACGTTGAGGTTCTGCGCGAAGACCGCGAGCACGATGGCGATCGTGCCGACCCCGAAGGCCGCCATCTTCGCGACGCGGATCTCGTCCCGCTCGCTGGCCTGTCCACGCCGCAGCACGTTGTTGTAGAAGTCGTGGGCGAGCGAGGAGGACGAGGCGATGGTGAGCCCGGCGACGGTCGACAGGATCGCCGCGAAGGCCACGGCGGCGATCAGCGCCAGCATCACCGCCGCCAGCAGGTCGCCTCCGAAGTGCGCACCGACCTCCTCGGCCAGTTGGGGGGCAGCGGTGTTGCCCGCCGCGTTCTGTGCCGTGATGGCGTCGCGACCGACCATGGCGGCGGCGCCGAAGCCCAGGACCAGCGTCATGAGGTAGAAGGTGCCGATCAGGCCGATGCCCCAGTTCACGGACTTGCGGGCCGTCTTGGCGTCCGGGACGGTGTAGAACCGGATGAGGATGTGCGGCAGCCCGGCGGTGCCGAGCACGAGCGCGAGGCCGAGGCTGATGAGGTCGAGCTTGTTGACCATCGTCTGCCAGGCGTCACCCGCGATCTCCCGCCCGTAGACCTGCCCTGGTTCCAGGAAGGCGGCGCCGACGCCGCTCGCCTCCGCCGCGTCGTTCATGAGCGCCGCGAAGTTGAAGTTGTAGACCGCGAGCACCATGATCGTGAGCAGCGCGGCGCCGCCCATGAGCATGCCGGCCTTGATGATCTGGACCCAGGTGGTGCCCGTCATGCCCCCGAAGGTCACGTAGACGATCATCAGGATGCCGACCACCACGATGCCCGCGATCTTCGCGGTGTCGGCGCTCATGCCCAGGTAGGTCTCGCCGGGCTGGATACCGAGCAGCAGCGCGATCAGCGCGCCGGCGCCGACCATCTGCGCCAGCAGGTAGAAGATCGACACCGTCAGGGTCGAGACGGAGGCCGCGGTCCTCACCGGCCGCTGACGCATCCGGTAGGACAGCACGTCCGCCATGGTGTAGCGGCCCGAGTTGCGCAGCAGTTCCGCGACGAGAAGCAGCGCCACCAGCCAGGCGACGAGGAACCCGATCGAGTAGAGGAAGCCGTCGTACCCGAACAGCGCGATCGTCCCCGCGATCCCGAGGAAGGACGCGGCCGACATGTAGTCGGAGCCGATGGCGAAGCCGTTCTGGATGCCGGAGAAGCCCCGCCCACCCGAGTGGAAGTCACTCGCCGAGTTCACCCGGCGACTCGCCCACACGGTGACCAGCAGGGTCACCGCGATCATCACGGTGAAGAGGACGACGGTGATCAGCCGCCCCTCCGAGGACACGTCCGCCTGGGCCAGGGCGTTCATCGGGCCTCCCCGTTCACGAGTTCGGTACGCAGACGCTCGGAGAGCGGGTCGAGGCGTCGGTTGGCGTACCGCGCGTAGGCCACCGCGATGCCGAACGTCGACACGAACTGCAGCAGGCCGAAGAGCAGCGCGAGGTTCAACGGGCCGACCAGCTGGGTGGACATCACGTCCCGGGCGAACGCGGACATCACGACGTAGAGCAGGTACCAGCAGAGGAAGGCGATGGTCGCGGGGACGACGAACCGCAGCAGCCGCGAGCGCAGTTCGAGGAAGCGGGCGTCGGAGTGCATGACCACCGAGCGGGCCTTGAGATCCGGCTCCGGTGGCTCTCCCGCCTCGGTCGTCGTTGGCTGGGTCGTCATGACCGGCTCCTGTGTCGGGGACGTACGCCCGGGAGGCACCGGGCGTGGTTGACGCGTTCGCGCGAATGTAAGGAAGATCACTCGCCCGTGTCAGTGGGCCTACCGGGTGAGTCGGCAAAAGCGGAGTACCCGCGCCGAACGGTCCCCGGCTGTGCGACGAACGGTCTACGAGCGGTCGGCGAACGGTCGCGCCGCTCGTCACCGCCCCGCGTCCCTCTCCCCCGCCGCGCCGCCCCGACCGGCACCGCGCCACCCCGCACCCCGCGCTCCGCACTCCGGACACGCACCCCGGACACGCGACAGGGCCCGGCCCCACCGCGGGATGCGGTGGGACCGGGCCCTGTCATGCCGATGTCGGCAGCCCCCGGGAGGGGGCGTCAGGTCACTTGAGGATCTTGGTGACCTGGCCGGCGCCCACGGTCCGGCCACCCTCACGGATGGCGAACTTCAGGCCCTCCTCCATGGCGACGGGCTGGATCAGCTCGACGCGCATCTCGGTGTTGTCGCCCGGCATGACCATCTCGGTGCCCTCGGGGAGGTGCACCACACCGGTCACGTCGGTGGTACGGAAGTAGAACTGCGGGCGGTAGTTGTTGAAGAACGGGGTGTGGCGGCCACCCTCGTCCTTCGACAGGATGTACGCCTGCGCCTCGAACTCCGTGTGCGGGGTGACCGAGCCGGGCTTGATGATGACCTGGCCGCGCTCGACGTCCTCGCGCTTGATGCCGCGGAGCAGCAGACCGACGTTCTCACCGGCCTGACCCTCGTCCAGCAGCTTCCGGAACATCTCGATGCCGGTGACCGTGGTGGTGGTCTTGGTCTCCTTGATGCCGATGATGTCCACGGTCTCGTTGACCTTGAGGACACCACGCTCGATGCGGCCAGTGACGACCGTACCGCGACCGGTGATGGTGAAGACATCCTCGATCGGCATGAGGAAGGGCTTCTCGACGTCACGCTCGGGCTGCGGGATCGAGTCGTCGACGGCCTTCATCAGCTCGAGGACGGTCTTGCCCCACTCGGCGTCGCCCTCCAGCGCCTTCAGCGCGGAGACCTTGACGACCGGAACGTCGTCGCCCGGGAACTCGTACTCCGAGAGAAGCTCACGGACCTCGAGCTCGACGAGCTCCATGATCTCCTCGTCGTCCACCATGTCGGCCTTGTTCAGGGCGACAACGATGTACGGAACGCCGACCTGGCGGGCCAGGAGCACGTGCTCCTTGGTCTGCGGCATCGGGCCGTCGGTGGCGGCGACCACGAGGATGGCGCCGTCCATCTGGGCGGCACCGGTGATCATGTTCTTGATGTAGTCCGCGTGACCCGGGCAGTCGACGTGAGCGTAGTGACGCTGCTCCGTCTGGTACTCGACGTGCGCGATGGAGATGGTGATACCACGCTGACGCTCTTCGGGCGCCTTGTCGATCTGGTCGAAGGCCGAGGCCTCGTTCAGGTCCGGGTACGCGTCGTGCAGCACCTTGGTGATCGCCGCGGTAAGAGTGGTCTTACCGTGGTCGATGTGACCGATGGTGCCGATGTTGACGTGCGGCTTAGTCCGCTCGAACTTCGCCTTCGCCACTGGGGTCCTCCTGATGGACTGGTGCTGTACGCCCCGCCGCGGCTTGCGGAGGGGGCCAGGTGGTCTTACCGAATCGGCCAGGACCCCGAGGGGGACGCCCTTGGCCGCTTCGCTGGGGGTCTGACTCCGGGGCGACCCCGGCCCGCCGTCCGCGAGGACGACCGGCCGAGGCACTGCCCCGTATGCCGTTTTGCTCCAGCTTAGTGGGTGTCTGATCCGGGAGTTCCCCGGATTATTCGCCCTTGGCCTTCGCGATGATCTCCTCGGAGACGGCCTTGGGGACCTCACCGTAGGAGTCGAACTGCATGCTGTAGCTGGCGCGACCGGAGGTCTTGCTGCGGAGGTCGCCGACGTAGCCGAACATCTCCGACAGCGGGACCAGGGCCTTGACGACCTTGTTGCCCGTGCGGTCCTCCATGGCCTGGATCTGACCACGCCGGGAGTTGATGTCGCCGATGACGTCGCCCATGTAGTCCTCGGGCGTGGTGACCTCGACGGCCATCAGCGGCTCGAGGATGGCCGGGCTGGCCTTCCGCGCGGCTTCCTTGAACACCATGGAACCGGCGATCTTGAAGGCCATCTCGGACGAGTCGACGTCGTGGAAGGCGCCGTCCAGCAGCGTCACCTTGACACCGGTCAGCGGGTAGCCGGCGAGCACGCCGAACTCCATCGCTTCCTGGCAACCCGCGTCCACCGAGGGGATGTACTCCTTGGGGATGCGGCCACCGGTGACCTTGTTCACGAACTCGTAGCCGTCACCCTCGAGAGGCTCGAGAGCGATCTGCACCTTCGCGAACTGGCCGGAACCACCGGTCTGCTTCTTGTGCGTGTAGTCGATCTTCTCGACCGACTTGCGCAGCGTCTCGCGGTACGCCACCTGCGGCTTGCCGACGTTCGCCTCGACCCGGAACTCCCGCTTCATGCGGTCGACCAGCACGTCGAGGTGGAGCTCGCCCATCCCCTTGATGATGGTCTGGCCGGTCTCCTCGTTCGTCTGGACCTGGAAGGACGGGTCCTCCTCGGCCAGCCGCTGGATCGCGACGCCCAGCTTCTCCTGGTCACCCTTGGACTTGGGCTCGATGGCGACCTCGATGACCGGGGCCGGGAACTCCATCGACTCCAGGATCACCGGGTGCGCCGAGTCGGAGAGGGTCTCACCGGTGGTGGTCTGCTTGAGACCCATGACGGCGACGATGTCGCCGGCACCCACCGAGCTGATCTCCTCACGCTTGTTGGCGTGCATCCGGTAGATCTTGCCGATCCGCTCCTTCTTGCCCTTCACCGAGTTCAGCACCTGGGTGCCGGTCTCGATGCGGCCGGAGTAGACGCGGATGAAGGTCAGACGACCGAGGTGCGGGTCGCTGGCGATCTTGAACGCCAGGGCCGACATCGGCTCGCTGTCCGAGGGCTTGCGGGCGATGACCTCGTCCGCGTCCTTCGGGGACTGGCCCTCGATGGCCTCGACGTCCAGCGGCGAGGGCAGGTAGCGGACCACGGAGTCGAGCAGGGGCTGAACGCCCTTGTTCTTGAACGCGGTACCGCAGAAGACCGGGGTGATGGTGACGTCGCCCTCGGAGAGGGTGATGCGGCGGATCGCCGCGCGCAGCTGGTCCTGGGTGGGCTCGGTGCCCTCCAGGAACAGCTCCATCATCTCCTCGTCGTTCTCCGCGACGGCCTCGACCAGCTTGGCGTGGTACTCGTCCGCCTGGTCCTGGAGCTCCGCGGGGATGTCGACGGTGTCGTACATCTCGCCGAGCTTGGTCTCCTCGGACCAGACCAGGGCCTTCATCTGGACAAGGTCGACCACGCCCTGGAAGCCGGCCTCGGCACCGATCGGCAGCTGCATGACCAGCGGCACGGCGTGCAGCCGCTCCACGATCATGTCGACGCAACGGAAGAAGTCCGCGCCCGTACGGTCCAGCTTGTTGACGAAGCAGATACGCGGCACGCCGTACCGGTCCGCCTGTCGCCAGACGGTCTCGGACTGCGGCTCGACGCCGGCCACACCGTCGAACACGGTGACAGCACCGTCGAGCACCCGCAGGGAGCGCTCCACCTCAACGGTGAAGTCGACGTGCCCCGGGGTGTCGATGATGTTGATCGTGTGGTCGACATCGTCGAGCGGCCAGTGGCAGGTCGTCGCGGCGGACGTGATGGTGATGCCGCGCTCCTGCTCCTGCTCCATCCAGTCCATCGTGGCAGCGCCGTCGTGGACCTCACCGATCTTGTAGCTCACACCGGTGTAGTACAGGATCCGCTCGGTGGTGGTCGTCTTGCCCGCGTCGATGTGGGCCATGATCCCGATGTTGCGGACCTTGGCCAGGTCAAGTGAAGTAGTAGCCATAAGGCTTCGGTCTTCTCTCGGTCTCGATGGGGTAGCGACTACCAGCGGTAGTGCGCGAAGGCCTTGTTGGACTCGGCCATCTTGTGCGTGTCCTCACGCTTCTTGACGGCGGCGCCAAGACCGTTCGACGCGTCGAGCAGCTCGTTCATGAGGCGCTCGGTCATCGTCTTCTCGCGGCGGGCACGGGAGTAGCCCACCAGCCAGCGCAGCGCCAGCGTCGAGGAACGGCCCGGACGGACCTCCACCGGCACCTGGTAGGTGGCGCCACCGACACGGCGGGACCGGACCTCCAGGGTCGGCTTCACGTTCTCCAGGGCGCGCTTCAGCGTGACGACCGGGTCGTTGCCGGTCTTCTCGCGAAGGCCCTCCAGGGCGCCGTACACGATGCGCTCGGCGGTGGAGCGCTTGCCGTGCAGGAGCACCTTGTTGATCAGGGACGTCACCAGAGGAGAGCCGTAGACCGGGTCGATGTGGACCGGGCGCTTCGGGGCAGGGCCCTTACGAGGCATTCTTACTTCTCCTTCTTGGCGCCGTAGCGGCTGCGAGCCTGCTTGCGGTTCTTGACGCCCTGGGTGTCGAGCGAGCCGCGGATGATCTTGTAACGAACACCCGGCAGGTCCCTGACCCGACCGCCACGCACGAGCACGATGGAGTGCTCCTGGAGGTTGTGGCCCTCACCCGGAATGTAGGCCGTGACCTCGATGCCGCTGGTCAGACGCACACGCGCGACCTTCCGCAGCGCCGAGTTCGGCTTCTTCGGGGTGGTGGTGAAGACACGCGTGCAGACGCCGCGCCGCTGGGGCGAGCCGTCGAGCGCGAGAGTCTTGTTCTTCTCGGTCTTGTCCTGCCGGCCCTTTCGGACCAGCTGCTGGATCGTTGGCACAGTCTCTCCGGTTTCTGTGTGCCGTCTCGGTACCACTAACCTGGGCCACCGCCGACCCACGCGGTCGGGTGTGTCGAAGCTGTCCACCCCATCGCGACGGGGCCCCGTCAGCGGTGGGGGTGCAGATATCGGGGTCCGACGACACCCGCGACGTTCACCTCGGTGAATCGGCAGGCGCGCAGGGGACACCCCAGGCACGAGGTCAGAGCCTACCCAGCACACCGCCCGCGGTCAAAAAAACAAGGCACGCGCAGCAGCCGTGTGGTGCTTCTCCCAAGGGGCACACGGCGGCAGAATGATCGCATGAACAGCGGAGGCCACAGCCCCGGCGACGCCGAGGGTGACACAGCGGGCGGCGGACCGGCATCGGGTGACCGCACCGCGGACGGAACGACCAACAGTACCGAAGCCGGGACCACGGGTGATCCCGGGGCCGACGCAGACATACCCAACGGCACCGACGGCGACACCTCCGCCGATGCCCCGACCCTGTCCGATCGGCGCGAACCCCCGGACGAGCGCCCCGAGTCCGAGCCGGAAGGCGCCGCCGCGGCAGCGGTGACCGGCACGGGAGCCGCAGACCGGGACGACGCGGAGTCCGACGCCGAACGGGACGCGGAGTCCAACGCCGAACGGGACGCCGAGCAAGCCGCTGAGGCAGTGGCGCAGCCCGCCCCCGGCGAATCCGCCGACGCACGCCCCCCGGAGACGGCCGAGGCGGCCGGCGAGGCCGCCCCCGCCGAGCCCGGCCCAGGTGCACCGGAGGCCGGGCCCGCCGCCGACTCCGCGACCGAGGCGACCCAGGCGACCGAAGCGACCCAGCCGACCGGCTCCCCCGCCGCGACCGCCGGCCCCACGGCGGACGCCCACGAGGCCGACACAGGCTCCGAGGCGACGGACGCCGGCTCCGCCACGGAGCCGCATGCCGACGGGGCCGTTGCCGGCACCCGGGAGGCCGACTCCACCGCGACCGCGACCGCGCCGCCCGCCGAGGGCGGCGGCGCGCCGTTGACCCGGCGAAGACGCCGCTGGCCCAAGGTCCTCGCGGCCTGCCTCGCCGGACTCCTGGTGACCGGCGCCGCCGGCGTCGGTTGGGCGTACTGGCGCACCGAGGAGAGCCTGGACAGCATCAAGCGCATCCCGCAGGCCATGCCCACCATGCCCGAGGAGCAGCAACCCCAGCGCATCGAGGGCGACTCTCTGGTCTTCCTCCTCGTCGGCCTGGACGCCGAGTCCGCTCCCGACACCGGCGTCGGCGACACCGAGGTCGCGGCCGAGGGCGAACCTGCCGCCTGGGAGGCGGGTGCCGCGCGGAGCGACACAATGATGCTGCTCCAGATACCCGCGGACCGCTCCGCCGCCACCATCGTCTCGCTGCCCCGCGACAGCTGGGTGGAGGTGCCGGGCCACGGCAGCGCCAAGCTCAACGCCGCCTACTCGTGGGGCGGCCCCGCCCTGATGGTCGAGACGGTGCAGAACCTGACCGACCTCCGGATAGACCACCTCGCCGTCATCGACTGGGCCGGCTTCCGCCAACTCACCGACGCCGTCGGCGGCGTGCGGGTGGACGGTGAACGACTCGACGGCCGTGACGCGTTGGACTACGTCCGGGAGCGCAAGGGACTGCCCGAGGGCGACCTGGACCGCAACCGTCGCCAACAGCACTTCCTGCGTTCGCTGTTGGAGCAGACCCTCAGCTCGGACACCCTCTCCAGCCCGACCCGCCTCAACGGCCTCCTCAACGCCGTGGGCGACGTCGTCAGCGTCGACGACGGGTTGAGCAACAGCGACATCCGCGACCTCGCCTGGGGGCTGCGCGGTTTGGACGACGGCGAGGTGCGGTTCATGAACGCACCGGTCGTCGGCACCGAGACCATCGGTGGGCAGTCCGTCGTCATCCTCGACGGTGAGGCGGCCGAGCCGCTCTGGAAGGCCATGAAGGAGGACGCCGTAGCCGAGTTGGTCGAGCGCGGCGAGGCTCCGGAGGACCTCGGGGAGGAGGTCGCCTGACCGTGCCGTCCCCGCCACGCGCCGGTGGCACCTCGCCCCGGGCGACGGCGGGACGACGGGCACGGAGCAGGCGCGGCGACGCCGCCACGGCCGCGCGTTCGACTGTCGGACGCGCGGCCGAAACCATCGTGCGGCGGGCAGCGTCCTGGACGGTGTGACAGCCCCCTCCACCGACAACGCCGGCGCACGCGACTCGCGGCGGTCCTGGCGAGCGCCCCGGGGTCGGGTGCCCGCCGCGCTCGCCCTGCTGGCCGCGCTGCTCCTCACCTTCCCGGGTTCCGTGCCCAACGCCGGTCCCCGGCTGGGCAGTCTGCTGGAGAGCTTCCTCCCCTGGCTGGGCCTCGCCGTCCCCGTCCTCCTCGTCGCCGCCCTCGTGCGGCGCTCCGCGCTCGCGGCGGCGGCGGTGCTCCTGCCGTTGGCGGCCTGGGGCGCCCTCTTCGGCCACCTGCTGCTCCCCGGGCCGGGCCCGCAACCGCGCGAACTGCTGGTGCTCCAGCACAACGTCAGCGACGAGAACACCGACCCGGTCGGCACCGCCCGCGCGATGGCCGCGGCCGGCCCCGACCTCATCGGCGTCCAGGAACTGCTGCCGGAGGCGGTGGAGAGCTACCGGCGGACGCTCGACCCGGAGTACCCCCACCACGCCGTGCGGGGCACCGTGGCGCTGTGGTCGGAGCACCCGCTGCGCGACGTCACCGCGTTGGACATCAAGCCCCGCGACCTGACCGAGCCGTGGAACCGCGGGTTGCGCGCGGCGGTCGACACCCCGCACGGCGAGGTCGTCGTCCACGTCGTCCACCTCCCGTCGATGCGTCTGGGCGCCGGCGGCCTCTCCTCCCAACGCCGTGACGAGAGCGCGGCCCTGCTCGGCCGCGTGATCGACGAGGAAACACCGGGCACGGTGATCCTGCTGGGCGACCTCAACGGCGCCACCGAGGACCGCGGACTCGCCCCGCTCACCGACCGGTTGAACGTCCCGGAGCGCGGCTTCGGGTTCAGCTTCCCCGTGGGACTCCCGGTCGCCCGGATCGACCAGGTCATGGCACGCAGCGCCACTGTCGCCGACCTCCGCACGCTCCCCGCCACCGGCAGCGACCACCTCCCGGTCACCGCCCGCATCCTGCTGCCGTAGCCCACTCCCGGGAGGCCGGAAACCCGGAAGCCCGGAGCCTGCCCGCACACAGGCCGACGGGCGGCCGCCCCCGTGAGGGAGCGACCGCCCGTCGGCGTTGTGCGGAGCGCTGCGGCTCAGCCCTGGTAGGGGCCGTAGTCGTAGTCGTCCAGCGGCACCGCCTGGCCGGAGCCGGCGCCGAACGGCGAGTAGTCGATGTCGTCGTAACCGACGGCCGAGTACATCGCGGACTTCGCCTCCTCGGTGGGCTCCACCCGGATGTTGCGGTAGCGGGAGAGACCCGTACCGGCCGGGATGAGCTTACCGATGATGACGTTCTCCTTGAGGCCGATCAGGGAGTCCGACTTGGCGTTGATCGCCGCGTCGGTGAGAACCCTGGTCGTCTCCTGGAAGGACGCCGCCGACAGCCACGACTCGGTGGCCAGCGACGCCTTGGTGATGCCCATCAGCTGCGGACGGCCGGAGGCGGGGTGACCGCCTTCGGAGACCACGCGCCGGTTCTCGCCCTCGAACTTCGAGCGCTCGACCAGCTCGCCGGGCAGCAGCTCGGCGTCGCCCGACTCGATGATCGTCACCCGGCGCAGCATCTGCCGGACGATGATCTCGATGTGCTTGTCGTGGATGGCCACGCCCTGCGAGTTGTAGACCTTCTGGACCTGGTCGACCAGGTAGATCTGCACCTGGCGCTGGCCCAGCACGCGCAGCACGTCGTGCGGGTTGATCGCACCGACCGTCAGCGGCTGGCCGACGACCACGCGGTCGCCCTCGCCGACCAGCAGACGCGCACGCTTGGAGACCGCGTACGGCTGCTCGTCGGTGCCGTCGTCCGGCGTGATGACGACCTTCTTGGTCTTCTCGGTCTCCTCGATCCGCACGCGGCCGACGGCCTCGGAGATCGGGGCGACACCCTTGGGCTGCCGCGCCTCGAAGAGCTCGACGACACGGGGCAGACCCTGCGTGATGTCGTCACCCGCCACACCACCGGTGTGGAAGGTACGCATCGTCAGCTGGGTGCCGGGCTCACCGATCGACTGGGCGGCGATGATGCCGACCGCCTCGCCGATGTCCACCAGCTTGCCGGTGGCCAGCGAGCGGCCGTAGCAGCGGGCGCAGGTGCCGACGGCGGACTCGCAGGTGAGGACGGAGCGGGTCTTGACCGTCTCCACACCGTGCTTGACCAGCTCGTCGATGAGGACGTCACCGAGGTCGGTGTTGGCCGGGGCCAGCAGCTGGCCGTCGACCGTGATGTCCTCGGCCAGGCAGCGGGCGTAGACGCTCGACTCGACGTTCTCGGTCTTGCGCAGCACGCCCTCGCTGTCGCGGACGGCGATCGCCAGCTTGAGACCGCGGTCGGTGCCGCAGTCGTCCTCGCGGATGATGACGTCCTGCGAGACGTCCACCAGACGACGGGTGAGGTACCCGGAGTCGGCGGTACGCAGCGCGGTGTCGGCCAGACCCTTACGGGCACCGTGGGTGGAGATGAAGTACTCCAGCACGGAGAGACCCTCGCGGAACGACGCCTTGATGGGACGGGGGATCGTCTCGTTCTTGGCGTTCGACACCAGACCGCGCATACCGGCGATCTGACGCATCTGCATCATGTTTCCTCGGGCACCCGAGTCCACCATCATGAAGATCGCGTTGGTCTTCGGGAAGTTGGCGCTCATCACGTCGGCGACCTTGTTGGTGGCCTCCGTCCAGATCGCGATGAGCTCCTGGGTGCGCTCGTCCTTGGTGATCAGACCGCGCTCGTACTGCTTCTGGACCTTCTCGTCACGCGCCTCGTAGGAGGCGATGATCTCCTTCTTGGCCTCGGGGACCAGGATGTCGGAGACGGCGACGGTGACACCGGACCGGGTGGCCCAGTGGTAGCCGGCGGCCTTGAGGTTGTCCAGCGTGGCGGCGACCACGATCTTGGGGTAGCGCTCCGCGAGGTCGTTGACGATCTCGGAGATCTGCTTCTTCCCGACCGGGATCTGCACGAAGGGGTAGTCCTCCGGCAGCAGCTCGTTGAAGAGCGCGCGACCGAGGGTGGTCTTCAGCCGGAACGGGTCGCCGACCTGCCACTCGGCCACACCGGAGTCCACGTCGGCCTCGGTGGGGGCCGGCGGGGTCCAGCCGCGGGGCGGCACGGAGCCGACCGGGAACCGGATCTCGACCTCGGCCTGGAGGGACAGCTCGCCGGCGTCGAAGGCCATGATGGCCTCCGCGGTGGAGCCGAACGACCGGCCCTCGCCCTTGAGCTCGCGCTCCTCGGCGTCGGTGGTGAGGAAGAACAGCCCCAGCACCATGTCCTGGGTCGGCATGGTGACCGGCCGGCCGTCGGCCGGCTTGAGGATGTTGTTCGAGGACAGCATCAGGATGCGGGCCTCGGCCTGCGCCTCCGCGGAGAGCGGCAGGTGCACGGCCATCTGGTCGCCGTCGAAGTCCGCGTTGAACGCGGTGCAGACGAGCGGGTGGATCTGGATGGCCTTGCCCTCGACCAGCTGCGGCTCGAAGGCCTGGATGCCGAGGCGGTGCAGCGTGGGCGCACGGTTCAGCAGCACCGGGTGCTCGGCGATGACCTCTTCGAGGACGTCGTACACCACGGTGCGCTGGCGCTCGACCATGCGCTTGGCCGACTTGATGTTCTGGGCGTGGTTGAGGTCCACCAGCCGCTTCATGACGAAGGGCTTGAACAGCTCCAGCGCCATCGCCTTCGGCAGACCGCACTGGTGCAGCTTGAGCTGCGGACCGACGACGATCACGGAACGCGCGGAGTAGTCCACACGCTTGCCGAGGAGGTTCTGACGGAAGCGGCCCTGCTTGCCCTTGAGCATGTCGGACAGCGACTTCAGCGGACGGTTGCCCGGGCCGGTGACCGGCCGGCCGCGGCGGCCGTTGTCGAACAGCGCGTCGACGGCCTCCTGGAGCATCCGCTTCTCGTTGTTCACGATGATCTCGGGGGCACCGAGGTCGAGCAGGCGCTTCAGGCGGTTGTTCCGGTTGATCACCCGGCGGTACAGGTCGTTCAGGTCGGAGGTCGCGAAGCGGCCACCGTCCAGCTGCACCATCGGGCGGAGGTCCGGCGGGATGACCGGGACGCAGTCCAGCACCATGCCCTTGGGGCTGTTGCGGGTCTGCAGGAACGCGGAGACGACCTTCAGCCGCTTCAGGGCGCGGGTCTTCTTCTGGCCCTTGCCGGTGCGGATGATCTCGCGGAGGCGCTCGGCCTCCTCGTCGAGGTCGAAGGTCTCCAGCCGCTTCTGCAGCGCGGCGGCGCCCATCGAACCGTCGAAGTAGGTGCCGAAGCGGTCGCGGAGCTCGCGGTAGAGCAGCTCGTCGCCCTCCAGGTCCTGGACCTTGAGATTCTTGAACCGGTTCCACACCTCGTCGAGGCGGTCGATCTCGCGCTGCGCGCGGTCGCGCAGCTGCTTCATCTCCCGCTCGGCACCCTCGCGGACCTTGCGGCGCGCGTCGGCCTTGGCGCCCTCGGCCTCCAGCTCGGCGAGGTCGTTCTCGACCCGCTTGGCACGGGCCTCCAGGTCGGCGTCGCGGCGCTGCTCGATCTGCTGCCGCTCGACGGAGACGTGGGCCTCCAGGGAGGGGAGGTCGCGGGTGCGGCGCTCCTCGTCCACGAAGGTGATCATGTAGGCGGCGAAGTAGATGACCTTCTCGAGGTCCTTCGGCGCGAGGTCCAGCAGGTACCCCAGGCGCGACGGGACGCCCTTGAAGTACCAGATGTGGGTGACGGGGGCGGCGAGCTCGATGTGGCCCATCCGCTCACGGCGCACCTTGGCGCGGGTCACCTCGACGCCGCAGCGCTCACAGATGATGCCCTTGAAGCGGACGCGCTTGTACTTGCCGCAATAGCACTCCCAGTCCCGGGTGGGGCCGAAGATCTTCTCGCAGAAGAGGCCGTCCTTCTCGGGCTTGAGGGTGCGGTAGTTGATGGTCTCCGGCTTCTTGACCTCGCCGTGGGACCACTGGCGGATGTCGTCGGCGGTGGCCAGGCCGATGCGGAGTTCGTCGAAGAAGTTGACGTCGAGCACTCTCGTCAATCCCTCTCAGGGGTTGGGCCGCCCGCCGCGTGGGGCGGGTGACCGGGTGAAAAGTCTGATCGGGGTCCGGGGCGGCGCCGGGTCACCCGGGATGGGTGACCCGGCGCGAACCCGTCAGACCTCTTCGACGCTGCTCGGCTCGCGCCGGGACAGGTCGATGCCGAGCTCCTCCGCCGCGCGGAAGACGTCCTCGTCGGTGTCACGCATCTCGATGGACATGCCGTCGCTGGACAGCACCTCCACGTTGAGGCAGAGCGACTGCATTTCCTTGATGAGCACCTTGAAGGACTCGGGAATGCCGGGCTCCGGGATGTTCTCGCCCTTGACGATCGCCTCGTAGACCTTCACCCGGCCGGTGACGTCGTCGGACTTGATGGTCAGCAGCTCCTGCAGGGCGTACGCGGCGCCGTACGCCTCGAGCGCCCACACCTCCATCTCGCCGAAGCGCTGGCCGCCGAACTGGGCCTTACCGCCCAGCGGCTGCTGGGTGATCATGGAGTACGGACCGGTCGAGCGCGCGTGGAGCTTGTCGTCGACCAGGTGGTGCAGCTTCAGGATGTACATGTAGCCGACGGACACCGGCTCGGGGAACGGCTCGCCGGAGCGGCCGTCGAAGAGCTGGGCCTTGCCCGAGGGCTGGACCATGCGGTCGCCGTCGCGGTTGGGGAGCGTCGCCTCGAAGAGACCGGCGATCTCGTCCTCGCGGGCACCGTCGAAGACCGGGGTCGCGACGTTGGTGCCGGGCGCGACGTCGTCGGCGCTGATCGCGGCGAGGCGCTTCTTCCACTCCGCGTCGATGCCCTCGACCTTCCAGCCCTGGGAGGCGAGCCACCCGAGGTGGATCTCCAGGACCTGGCCCGGGTTCATCCGGGAGGGGACGCCCAGCGGGTTGAGGATGACGTCGACCGGGGTGCCGTCCTCCATGAACGGCATGTCCTCGACCGGCAGCACCTTGGAGATGACGCCCTTGTTCCCGTGGCGGCCGGCGAGCTTGTCACCGTCGGTGATCTTGCGCTTCTTCGCCACGTAGACGCGGACCAGCTGGTTCACGCCGGGGGGCAGTTCGTCGCCCTCCTCGCGGTCGAAGACGCGGACGCCGATGACCTTGCCGGTCTCGCCGTGCGGGACCTTCAGCGAGGTGTCGCGGACCTCGCGCGCCTTCTCACCGAAGATCGCGCGGAGCAGCCGCTCCTCGGGGGTCAGCTCGGTCTCGCCCTTCGGGGTGACCTTGCCGACGAGGATGTCACCGGCCTCGACCTCGGCGCCGATGCGGATGATGCCGCGGTCGTCGAGGTCGGCGAGGACCTCCTCGGAGACGTTCGGGATGTCCCGGGTGATCTCCTCGGGGCCGAGCTTGGTGTCGCGCGCGTCCACCTCGTGCTCGTCGATGTGGATCGAGGAGAGCACGTCGTCCTGGACCAGCCGCTGGCTGAGGATGATCGCGTCCTCGTAGTTGTAGCCCTCCCAGGGCATGAACGCGACCAGCAGGTTCTTGCCGAGCGCCATCTCACCGGACTCGGTGGAGGGGCCGTCGGCGATGACCTGGCCGGCGATGACCTCCTGGCCCTCGCTCACCAGCACCTTCTGGTTGAAGGAGGTGCCCTGGTTGGAGCGGTGGAACTTGGCCAGGCGGTAGGTGACGTTGGTGCCGTCGGCGTTGGCCGCGGAGACGTAGTCCGCCGAGACGTCGGTGATGACCGCGTCCTGGTCGGCGCGGATGACGTCGCCGGCGTCGGTGGCGGAGCGGTACTCCATGCCGGTGCCGACCAGCGGGGACTCCGCCTTCAGCAGCGGCACCGCCTGGCGCATCATGTTGGAGCCCATGAGCGCGCGGTTGGCGTCGTCGTGCTCCAGGAACGGGATCATGGCGGTCGCGACCGACACCATCTGGCGCGGCGAGACGTCCATGTAGTCCACGTCGTTGCCGGTGACGTAGTCGATCTCGCCGCCGCGGCGGCGGACGAGGACGCGGTTCTCGGCGAAGCGCATGTCGTCGTCCAGGCGCGCGTTGGCCTGGGCGATGACGAAGCGGTCCTCCTCGTCGGCGGTGAGGTAGTCCACCGAGTCGGTGACGACGCCCTCGACGACCTTGCGGTACGGGGTCTCCACGAAACCGAAGGCGTTGACCCGACCGAACGCGGCGAGCGAGCCGATCAGACCGATGTTCGGGCCTTCAGGGGTCTCGATCGGGCACATGCGGCCGTAGTGCGAGGGGTGCACGTCTCGCACTTCGAGGCCGGCCCGCTCACGGCTGAGACCACCGGGGCCCAGCGCCGAGAGCCGGCGCTTGTGGGTCAGACCCGACAGCGGGTTGGTCTGGTCCATGAACTGCGACAGCTGGCTGGTGCCGAAGAACTCCTTGATGGAGGCGACGACCGGCCGGATGTTGATCAGGGTCTGCGGCGTGATCGCCTCGACGTCCTGGGTGGTCATGCGCTCCCGGACAACGCGCTCCATACGGGCGAGGCCGGTGCGGACCTGGTTCTGGATCAGCTCGCCGACGTTGCGCAGACGGCGGTTGCCGAAGTGGTCGATGTCGTCGGTCTCGACGACCAGCGGCTCACCGTCGATCGCCACGGCCTCGGTCTCGCCGGCGTGCAGGCGCACCAGGTACTTGATGGTGGCGACGACGTCCTCGGTCGTCAGCACACCGGAGTCGAGCGGCTCGTTGCCGCCCAGCTTCTTGTTGATCTTGTAGCGGCCGACCTTCGCGAGGTCGTAGCGCTTGGGGTTGAAGTAGAGGTTCTCCAGCAGGGTCTGGGCGGCCTCGCGGGTGGGCGGCTCGCCCGGACGCAGCTTGCGGTAGATGTCGAGGAGCGCGTCGTCCTGACCCTGGGTGTGGTCCTTCTCCAGGGTGGCGCGCATCGACTCGTACTCGCCGAACTCCTCCAGGATCTGCTCGGAGGTCCAGCCCAGCGCCTTCAGCAGGACGGTGACCGACTGCTTGCGCTTGCGGTCGACGCGGACGCCCACCATGTCGCGCTTGTCGATCTCCATCTCCAGCCAGGCACCCCGGGACGGGATGATCTTGGCCGAGAAGAGGTCCTTGTCGGAGGTCTTGTCGATGGAGGTGTCGAAGTAGACGCCCGGCGACCGCACCAGCTGCGACACGACGACGCGCTCGGTGCCGTTGATGACGAAGGTGCCCTTGTTCGTCATCAGGGGGAAGTCGCCCATGAAGACGGTCTGGGACTTGATCTCGCCGGTGTCGTTGTTGGTGAACTCGGCGGTGACGAAGAGCGGCGCGGCGAACGTGAAGTCGCGCTCCTTGCACTCGTCGATGGAGTTCTTCGGCGGCTCGAAGCGGTGGTCGCGGAAGGTCAGCGACATCGAGCCCGAGAAGTCCTCGATCGGGGAGATCTCCTCGAAGATCTCCTCCAGACCGGACTTGGTCGGGACATCCTGCCCGCTGTCCAGCGCGGCCTCGACGCGGGACCTCCAGGCCTCGTTGCCGAGGAGCCAGTCGAAGCTCTCGGTTTGCAGGGCAAGGAGATTCGGAACCTCGAGCGGTTCCTTGATCTTCGCAAAAGAGACGCGCAGCGGTGCAGTGCTGGCGCCGTGGTTCGTGTGTACGGTCGAGGCGTTGCGCGAGGCGGCCAAGAGGGGGTCCTTCCGAGGGCTCGGACTCTCTGCGCGCATGCCGGTCCCACTGGTGACGGACAGGGGGAGCAATACAGGCAGCGCAAAGGGACAGTGTAGCCACAAGACACACTGATGTCCAATACCCAACCGGGACCGTCACAGCCCCTACGACGCGGCCGCCCTCCGGCCTCCACCGCCCCGGCCGCCTCGTCGCCGGTAGCGGTGTGTCTGCCGCATTGTTTCCCGCCCCGACACCGATCCATGCCTGAAATCCGGAATCGATGTCCCGCCGCACCTGCGGCGCGTCCCGAGAATCGCGCGAAGGGTGCGGTTCGTCAAGAGGGGACGACCCCTTCGCGCCGCCTCCACGGGACGGCGACGAAAGATCACCATACCCCTGACCACCGACAAGGCAAGGACGGCCGCGTCCGGGACGGTGAACGAGAAGAGGGGATCACCCGGCTGGGTGATCGCCTCTCACGTCTCCACAGTCCTCTTACGAGTGACCGTGAGGTGCCGAGCCCCTGCGCGCGCCCGGGGCGTACGAAGGTGCTGCGACGGATCGGGCGGCCTGGGCCACCCGCCGGCGCCGCGGGCCGGAGCCCGCGTCACGCCGGTGCGGTGACCTCAGGTCACTTGACCTCGACGGAGGCGCCGGCGCCCTCGAGGGCCTCCTTGGCCTTGTCGGCGGCAGCCTTGTCGACCTTCTCGACGACGGCCTTGGGGGTGCCGTCCACGAGGTCCTTGGCCTCCTTCAGACCCAGGGAGGTCAGCTCACGCACGACCTTGATGACCTGGATCTTCTTGTCGCCGGCACCGGTGAGGATGACGTCGAACTCGTCCTGCTCGGCGGCGGCCTCGGCCGGGGCACCGGCCACGGCACCGGCGGCGACGGCGACCGGGGCGGCAGCCTCGACGTCGAACTTCTCCTCGAAGGCCTTCACGAACTCGGAGAGCTCGATGAGGGTCATGCCGCTGAAGTGCTCGAGCAGCTCGTCCTGGGTGAGCTTCGCCATGATGGCGGTCCTTCCACTAAACCGGCTGATGCCGGGCTGTCTGGCGGTTGTCGCGGTCGGTGGGCCTGTCTGCCCGCCGACCGCGGGTGCGAGGTGGAGCTACCTCACTCGGCCTCGGCGGGAGCCGCCGAAGCGCCACCGCCCTGCTCGACCTTGTCCCGGAGCGCGTCCGCGGTGCGGACGAGCTTCGTGAGCGGAGCCTGGAAGGTCGCCGCGGCCTTCGCCATGGACGCCTTCATGCCGCCGGCCAGCTTGGCGAGCAGCACCTCGCGGGACTCCAGCTCCGCGAGCTTGTTGATCTCGTCGGCGGACAGCGCCTTGCCGTCGAGCACGCCGCCCTTGATGACGAGGGCGGGGTTCTCCTTCGCGAAGTTGCGCAGACCCTTCGCCGCCGTCACCGGGTCACCGGTGAGGAAGGCGACGGCGGTCGAGCCCGTGAGGTGCTCGTCCAGCTCGGCGATCCCGGCCTCGTTGGCCGCGATCTTGGTCAGCGTGTTCTTCGAGACGCGGTACTGCGCGTCCTCACCGAGAGCCCGGCGCAGGTCCTTGATCTGCGCCACGGTGAGACCGGTGTACGCGGTCACGACAGCACCGTTCGAGTTCTCGAACTTCTGCTTGATCTCAGCGACCGCTGCGACCTTGTCAGGGCTTGCCATGAACCTCGGCCCTCCTTCCGGGTGATACGGACCGCACGGAAGGGGCGTGAGAACACGAAACGCCCCGGCGCGGGCGCGGGGCGTGGTCCGGACGGGCACCTGGTGGGCGCACTCGTCGGAGGCTTCCTCGATCACCTGCGCGGGCGATCCGCGTTCGCGAATCCTTCGGCCACCGGGATCGGGCCCGGCGACAACCAGCGGTCTCTGGCTTCGTGACGAGATTAGACGGTCCGAGGCTCTCGCGGCAAATCGCCCGGACGGCCGAGCAGCGGCGCGGGGCGGACGCGGCGCGGGCCCCTGCTCCGCGGCGGCGGAAGCCGGCGCGGGGCAGGGGCCCGTCAGGGAGCGGGAGTCCCGCCGAGGTACTGCTTTCGATCAGAGACCGGCGCCGCGCGCGTCGGCGAAGTCGACGACGTCCGCCTCGTCCGGTGCCTCGACGTTCAGCTCGATGCCGTAGTCCTCGTAGACGGTGGAGTAGGAGACCTCGCCACCCTCCTCGACCGCGAACCGCATGTCGACGCGGGCGGGGAGGTCGTCCTCGTCGACCCAGACGGTGAGTTCGAAGCCGTCGGCGCCCATCTGCTCCAGCGTCGTCAGCAGGTCCTCGATGTCCGCCTCGTTCATGTGGGCGGCCGACGCGTCCGCCGCCACGAGCTCCTCGGCGGTCAGCGTGCCGGCGTACTTCTCGGTGGCCCGACCGTCGAGGTCCTCACTGCCCACGTGCTCGACATCGTCGCTCTCGAGCAGCAGGGCGACCTGCGAGGCGGGGCTCTGCGCCATGTTCTCGGCGGACTTCAGCTGCTCGGCGGTCTGGGCGAAGGTGGGGTCGTTCGGGTCGACGTCCTCGAGGTCGATCTTCACCCAGCTCGCCCCGTCGAGCTCCTCCTCGAACGGGGTGCCGCCCATGTACATGACGTTGTCGATGAAACGGAGGTTCATGACGGCCTCGGGAACCTCCCCGGAGTCGTCACCCATCATCTCGGCCATCGCCTCGAAGAACTCGGTCATGTCCATGGTGACGTCCATGGCCAGCGGGTCCCAGCCGGTGACGCCGGAGAGTTCGTAGCTGAAGGCCATGCCCTCGGGCAGGTCCATCGACATCGTCGAGGTGACGGCCACGGTGCTGGCCTCCGCCGACTTCTCCTGCGAGGCGAGCAGGGCCGCCGCCAGGCCACCGCCCTCCGAGCCGCCGCCCTGCTCGTCGGTGTCGGCCGCGGCCTTGGCGTCGCTGTCCGACGAGCTGTCGTCGGAGCTGCACGCGGCGGTCGAGACCAGGACGCCGGCAGCGAGGGCCGCAGTGATGGCCTTGCGCATGGAACGCATCATCCCCCCAAGGGACTGTGTGCTGTTGTAGGAGTTGCGACGTTAGCCCACGGGTAGGACAACAAGCCGGTTCGAGGCCGTTCCGTAGCAGAACGGAGACAGCCCTCTCCGCTCCCGCCTGCGGGAACGGCCTCCGCCACCCCCTGGGCGCGCTCCCCCGCCGTCGTGCGCCGGACGCGTGCGCGGGCACGCGACGGCGCCCCTCGCCGGCCCCGGGAGAGGGGTCGGCGACGGGCGCCGGGTGCTGCTCGCGGTCCCGCCCGAGGGGCGGGCCCGGCCGATCAGACGGCCGGGTCCTCCACCAGGAGGTTGCGGGTGCGGTTGGAGTCGACCGGGATGCCGGGGCCCATCGTGGTGGCGATGGTGGCCTTGCGGATGTACCGGCCCTTGGCAGCGGACGGCTTCAGACGCTGGATCTCCTCCATCGCGGCGGCGTAGTTCTCGACGAGCTGCGCCTCCTCGAAGGAGACCTTGCCGATGATGAAGTGCAGGTTCGCGTGCTTGTCCACGCGGAACTCGATCTTGCCGCCCTTGATCTCGGTGACGGCCTTGGCCACGTCGGGTGTGACGGTGCCGGTCTTCGGGTTCGGCATCAGACCACGGGGACCGAGCACGCGGCCGAGGCGGCCGACCTTGCCCATGAGGTCCGGGGTGGCGACGACGGAGTCGAAGTCCAGGCGGCCCTTGCTGACCTCGTCGATCAGCTCGTCGGCGCCGACGATGTCGGCGCCCGCGGCACGCGCGGCCTCGGCACGGTCACCGGTCGCGAAGACCAGGACCCGGGCGGTCTTGCCGGTGCCGTGCGGGAGGTTCACGGTGCCACGGACCATCTGGTCGGCCTTGCGCGGGTCGACACCCAGACGCATGGCGACCTCGACGGTGGCGTCGAACTTGGTGGAGGTCGTCTCCTTGGCGAGCCGGACGGCCTCGAGCGGGGCGTAGAGCCGCGCGCTGTCGATCTTGGCCTCGGCGCCGCGGTGCGACTTGCTGCGCTTCACTTCTGCTCCTCCTGTGGTGCTGTGGTGTTGGGGAGTCGTGGTACGGGCCCGCGCAGGCCCTTCCACGGGTGGGGGCGGTTCAGCCCTCGACGGTCACGCCCATGGACCGGGCGGTGCCGGCGATGATCTTGGACGCGGCGTCCAGGTCATTGGCGTTGAGGTCGGGCATCTTGGTGGTGGCGATCTCGCGGACCTGGTCGGCCGTGATCTTGGCGACCTTGGTCTTGTGCGGCTCGCCGGAGCCCTTCTCGATGCCCGCGGCCTTGAGGATCATCTTGGCGGCCGGCGGAGTCTTGGTGATGAAGGTGAAGGAACGGTCCTCGTAGACCGTGATCTCCACCGGGATCACCCAGCCACGCTGCGACTCGGTGGCCGCGTTGTAGGCCTTGCAGAACTCCATGATGTTGACGCCGTGCTGGCCCAGCGCGGGGCCGACCGGCGGGGCCGGGTTGGCGGCGCCGGCCTTGATCTGGAGCTTGATCAGCCCCGCGACCTTCTTCTTCTTGGGAGCCATGGTTCTCTCCGGGTCCTGGTGAGAGGTTGACAGTCCCCCGGCGGCGGGATTCAGCCGGACGGAGGCATACCGCACCACGATAGCCGTTGGCGGGGTGCCGCCAAAATCCGGTTCCGGGGCGGTACGGGGCCGCAGGTGGTGGCCGGAAGCTGCTCGGGTCGGCCCCGGACGCGCGGGCGCAGGACCCCGCGGCGTGCTGCGGGGCCCTGCGCCGCACCGCCCGGACACCGGGCGCGGGGCTCCGGTGCCCGGGCGGGCGGGGGACGGCGGCGGGTCGGGCGGAGTGGCCCGCCGCCGTCGTCATCGAGCACGCCGTGCGGCGTGCGGTGGGGTCGTTCAGTCGTCCTCGCCGAAGAGGTCGGCGTAGGTGGCCAGGCCGAGCGCGACGTCCGCCTGCGCCCAGAAGCGGTGGTACTCGAAGACGGGTTCCGGTCCCCCGTCGAGGTAGGACTGCACCTTGGGCCAGTCGGGGTCGTCCTCGTAGAAGCCCCGGATGGAGGCGAAGGTGGCGTCGGAGTCGATGACGTCACCGTTCGGCATGGTCCCGGTCCAGCCCGGCGGGACGTACACCTCCTGGTCGAAGCGGCTGTAGTCGCCGCGGGACTCGGGGGTCGCGATGCCGATGTCGTCGCGGTGCTCCCACAGCGCGTCCAGCAGGCCGGCGGCGGTGGTCTGCGCCTCGGTGTGCCCGGTGGCGGCGGCGTAGAAGGCGAGCGCGTTGGCGAGCGAGCCGGCGACCCCGACGTCCTGGTTGTGGTCGGTCACCGTCACCGACAGCCCGGCGTTGTCGCCGGGGTCTGCGGGGTTCCAGTCGTCGGGCTGCCCGGACCAGGCGAGGGCCGCCGGGACGGCGAAGTCGCCGTCCGCACCCACCGTGACCTCGGAGAGCACCCAGGGGACCCACTTGTCGAGGACCTCGCCGGCGGTGGCGTCACCCGTCTCCAGGTACAGCTCGGCGAGCCGCTGCATCGACCAGGCCTGCATGCCGAACCACTGGTTGGACGGCGGGTCCACGTAGACCGGCGCCTCCTGGTAGTACATGCCGTGGAAGGTGGCGGTGCCGGCCGGCGGGTTGCCGTAGGCGCCGCCCCAGCTGCTGGTGGCACCGCCCGCGATCCCGCCCTCGGCGGACTGGAGCCAGCGGTAGAACTCGACCTGGCGCTCCAGGCTCGTCTCCCAGTCGCCCTGTGCCGTCGGGGACGCCGGCACCAGGTCCGGGTCGGCGGAGAGGGCGTGGGCGGCCATCGGGTTCTGGTAGCCGAAGTGGTTGTGGCTGCTGCCGATGCGCCACGACCAGCCGCCGGCGGTGTCGGTCGAGCCGCCCCAGGCGTAGTACCAGGACAGCAGGTAGTTGGCGCTGTCCTTGCCGGTGCCCGGTGCGCAGGAGGGGCTGGTGCAGCCCGGCTGCTTGAAGTACTTGTCGTAGTGGCCGTACCGCAGGTAGTCGCCCATCTTCGCGGCCTTGTCCAGCGTGGCGGCGATCTCGCCCTCGTTGCCCTGCTCGGTGGCCCACTTGTTGGCCCAGAACGCGGCCTGCACCGCGCGGGCGTCGGCGTCGGGCGCGTTGGTGTAGCGCCACTGCTCGGCGTACCCGTCGTCGTCCATGAACAGGTCGAGGTAGCCGTTGGGTCCGCCGTGGGAGAAGTCGTCGCACGAGGGGTGCGGCACCGTCTCCCACACCGATTCCTCGGGGCCGCGCTGGAAGGTGTTGATGTAGGACGGGCCGGGGGTGTCCGGGCCGCCGGCGCAGGGGGCGCCGGGCGCGTTGCCGTAGCCGTAGACGTTGTCGACGTCCTGGAGCCAGTGCATCCCGTAGATGTCGTCGGTGCCGTAGGTGGCGGCGAGCTCGCCGGCGAGCGGGTCGACCCCGACCCGGACGTTGTTGTCCATCGGCGCCGGGTACGAGGAGGGGTCGCCGTACTCGGGCGCGTAGGTGGCCGGCGCCTGCGGGTTGTAGAACCCGGTGGTGGGCTGGTCGGCGGAGCCGGGGATGACGTAGTCCTCCATCACCTGCCACGCGTCGTTGAACGGTTCCCAGTCACCGGTGACCTTGCCGTAGGCGGCCTGCAGCCAGATCAGGTAGCTGTACGCCTCGGAGGTGGTCTCGTGACCGTGGTCCGGTGCCTCGACGATCAGCGTCTCGACGGAGTGGTAGGGGATGCCCTCCTCCGAGAAGTAGCCGTTGGCCGGGTCCATGATCTGGTCGTACAGCTCCAGGAACCGGTCCTCGTACTGCTGGGCGGCCACCCCCGTGGGGGCGGCGTGCGGCTGGGCGCCGGAGTGCGAGGCGGCGGCGAGGCCCAGCGGGAGGGAGAGGGCGAGGGCGCCGGCCAGCAGCGGCAGGCGGCGGGTGCGGGTGGGCCGGGTGGTGCCGGGCGGCCCGGGTGGGGGTGGCGATCCGGGAGGGATCGGCATCGTGCCTCCTCAACGGCTCGGGTGTGGGGGTGGTGAGGAGCGAGCGTCGCGCACGGTGCGGCCGTCCCGCCGCACCGAACTAGTGGGAGCGCTCCCACGGTGAACGGTGGATCGCAGAGCGTCAACCCCTCGCGTCGACATTCCCGCATCACCGCAGGCCGGAGCGGAATCTTTGTCAACCCTCTTGGCGGGCCACGGAGTTGGCTGTACGTTCCCATCCAACTAGTGGGAGCGGTTCCACGGTTGTCGGGTCCGCCGCATCGGCGGGGCGTGACGCCGGAGTCGCTCCGAGCCGCACCACCTCACCACCCCGCGCCCATCCCGTTCCGCCCCGCCGCCCGAGCACCGGCGGAGGCGCCCGGGACGCACCACGGCCGGGGAGGAGCGCCTCCACCGTCGCCACCCCCACCTTCGCGACGTCACCCCGTCCCGGTCCGCGCCGCGGTCCGGCCGCGGAACCACATCTCGCCGACGGGCACCACGGCACGCACCACGGCACGACCCGCCCCACCGCGGCGCTCACCGCGGCGACGGGCGTGCCCGCACCTCCTCACCCGCCCCGTGCGGGACGCACGGACGGCAGTGTCCGCACGACACGACGTATGAGAGGAACCCCATGAGCCGCACCGACCGCACCCCCCACCGACGCAGGAAGCCGGCACTTCTCGCCGGCGCCCTCGTCGGTGCGGCGGCCCTCACCGTCTCCACCCTCGGCACCGCCAGTGCCGAAGAGAACCCGCAGACCATGCAGCGGGTGGACAACCCCTACATCGGCGCCGGCGTCTACGTGAACCCCGAGTGGTCGGCCAACGCCGCCGCGGAGCCGGGCGGTTCGGCCATCGCCGACCAGCCCACCGGTGTCTGGATGGACCGCACCGCGGCCATCGAGGGCACCGGCCAGGGCGCCGGACGCACGATGGGGCTCGCCGACCACCTCGACGAGGCGGTCGTCCAGGCCCAGGGCCACGACGAGTTCGTCTTCCAGGTCGTGATCTACAACCTGCCCGGCCGTGACTGCGCCGCGCTGGCCTCCAACGGCGAGCTGGGGCCGAACGACCTGAACACCTACAAGAACGACTTCATCGACCCGATCGCCGACATCCTGTCCGACCCGGCCTACGCCGACCTGCGGATCGTGACGGTCATCGAGATCGACTCGCTGCCCAACCTCATCACCAACGTCGGCAGCCGCCCGACGGCCACGCCGCTCTGCGACCAGATGCTGGCCAACGGCAACTACGTCAAGGGCGTCGGCTACGCGCTCGCGACGCTCGGCGACATCGACAACGTCTACAACTACGTCGACGCCGGGCACCACGGCTGGCTCGGGTGGGACGACAACTTCGGCCCGGCCGCGCAGCTCTTCCACCAGGCGGCGAACGCCGAGGGCGCCTCACCCTCCGACGTCGCCGGCTTCATCGCCAACACCGCGAACTACAGCGCACTGAAGGAGGACCACTTCTCCATCAACGACGTGGTCAACGGGACGCCGGTGCGGCAGTCCTCGTGGGTGGACTGGAACCGGTACACCGACGAGCTGTCCTTCTCCCAGGCGCTGCGCAACCAGCTGGTGCAGCTCGGCTTCCCGTCCAACATCGGGATGCTGATCGACACCTCCCGCAACGGCTGGGGCGGCGACGACCGGCCCACCGGCCCGGGCCCGCAGACCAGCGTCAACGCGTACGTGGACGGCGGTCGCTACGACCAGCGCATCCACCTCGGCAACTGGTGCAACCAGTCCGGGGCGGGTCTCGGTGAGCGTCCGGTCGCCGCGCCGGAGGCCGGCATCGACGCCTACGTGTGGATCAAGCCCCCGGGTGAGTCCGACGGCGCCAGCCGCGAGATCCCGAACGACGAGGGCAAGGGCTTCGACGAGATGTGCGACCCGACCTACGGCGGCAACGCCCGCAACGGCTGGAGCATGTCCGGTTCCCTGCCGGACGCCCCGATCTCCGGTCACTGGTTCCCCGCGCAGTTCCAGGAGCTGCTGGCCAACGCCCACCCGCCGGTGAGCTGACCGCCCCAGGGCGCGGCGGCCGGGGGTGACACCCGCCGCCGCGC
>NZ_JAAVJD010000056.1:0-17668 GCF_012033735.1 Streptomyces lonarensis
CCGGCACCACGCCGGCCGAGGTGCCCGCCCCCGCGGTACTCGTCCCCGGCCCGCCGGCCGTCCCGCCCCCCGAGGAGGACCGGCCCGGCGCCCCCGACCCCGCCCGCGGCGGGCGGCGCGACGCCGCCGCAGCACCGACCCACGGACCGGAAAGGCCAGCGCGGTGACCGAGACCACGCGCCCGATGCGGGCACTCGTCGTCGAGGACGAGACCTTCACCCGGCAGGAGCTGGCCGAGATGCTGGCGGACCTGCCGGAGTTCGGCAGCGTCGCGGAGGCCGACAGCGGCGAGGCCGCCGTCCGGGTGCTCGGCACCTCGGCCTTCGACGCGGTCTTCCTCGACATCTCCATGCCGGGCCTGGACGGCATGGAGGTGGCGCGGGTCCTGCACATGATGTCGGAGCCGCCCGCCATCGTCTTCGTGACCGCCTCCGAGCGCCACGCCGTCGAGGCGTTCGGGATCGGCGCCGCCGACTACCTGCTCAAGCCGATCCGGCCGGAGCGCCTCGCCGAGGCCGCCGCCCGGGTGCGCGCGCTGCGCCGGCCCGCCCCTCCGGCGCCCGGTGCGGCCGTCGACGAACTGACCGTGGTGCAGATAGAGACCGGGCGGCAGACGCTGTTCGTCCACCGCGACGACATCCAGTACGCCGAGGCGCACGGCGACTACGTGCGCCTCCACACCGCCGACGACAGCCACCTCATCCGGCTCTCGCTCTCCTACCTGGAGGAGGCATGGGGGCCGGCGGGGTTCGTCCGTGCCCACCGCGGCTACCTGGTCGCCGTCCGCTGGGTGCGCGACCTGCGGGTCACCAGCTCGTCCGGGCTGCTCGCCTGCACCCCCGCCGGCGAGGTGCCGGTCAGCCGCCGCCACGCGCGCGCCCTGAAGGAACGCCTGCTGTCGGCGGTACGGGACGAGCAGCGATGACGGCCCGGTGAGCCTGCCCTCGCGCCCACCCCACCGCCGGGTCAGGGTGACCAGCCCGCAGACCCGCATCGCGCTCTCCCGCCGCCACCGGCCCGTGCAGCAGCTGCTGCCCCTGCCCGACGAGACCATGGACGACGGCGCGCTGGCCGCGGCCCGGGAGACCTTCGCCCGGCAACGACGCCTCGCCCTGCGGACCTTCGCCGGGCTGGCCGTGCTGCTCCTCGGGCTCTCCGGGCTGCTCGCCGCGCTGCCGGTGCTGGACCGCGTCCCCGTCGGAACCGTCCCCGCCTCCTGGCTGCTGCTGATGGCCGCCAGCTACCCGATGCTGCTGGTGATCGCCGCCCTCCACGTCCGCGCCGCGGAGCGGGTCGAGGACACCGCCGCCCGCCACCGCCCACCGCCGCGACCCGGCGCCCCACCCGGGCCCGACGACGGGCCGCCGCGGTGACGGGGCTGCTCGCCATCGGGCTGCTGCTGGCCGCCAGCATGCTCATCGGCGTCTACGGGGTCCGCGCCGCCCGCTCCACCCCCGACTTCCTGGTCGCCTCCCAGGAGGTCAAGCCCACCTGGAACGCCCTCGCCATCGCCGGGGAGTACGTCTCCGCCGCCTCCGTCCTCGGCCTGGCCGGTCTGATGCTGAAGCACGGCATCGGCACGCTCTGGTACGCCGTCGGGTTCACCGCCGGCTACGTCGTGGTGGCCGCGCTGGTCGCCGGACCGATGCGCCGCTCCGGCGCCTACACCGTCCCCGACTTCGCCGACTACCGCCTGGGCTCCCAGCGCATCCGCAAACTCTGCGCGGTGATCGTCCTGGTGATCATGTGGCTGTACCTGATACCGCAGTTCAAGGGCGCCGGCGTGGTCCTCCACCTGGTCAGCGGGACCCCGTACTGGGTGGGGGTGGTGCTGGCCGGGCTCGTCGTCTCGGTCTCCATCCTCGCCGGCGGGATGCGCTCCGCCACCTACGTGCAGGGGTTCCACTACCTGGTCAAGCTGGTCTTCATCGCCGTCCCCGCCCTCGTGCTGCTGGCCTCCGCCGGGCCCGACGGGCGCGCCGAGGCGCTCCACGTCGACCTCACCGCGTGGAGCCGGCCGCTGCTCGACCTCGACAACTCCGGCGAACCGCTGCTGGCCACCTGGTCGGTGCTGATCGCCACCACCCTGGGCGCCGCCGGCCTCCCGCACGTGATCATGCGGTTCAGCACCACCGCGACCGCGCGCGCCGCCCGCCGCGTCGCGGTCTGGGTCATCGTGCTGCTCGGCCTCTTCTACCTCTTCCCCGCGGTGTACGGCCTGCTGGGCAGGGTCTTCACCCCGGAGCTCGCCACCGAGGGCGACACCGACACCGTGACCGTGGTGCTCCCCGGGGCGATGCTCCCCGGCACCTGGGGCGCCGTGCTGACGGCGCTGGTGGCGGCCGGCGCCTTCGCGGCGTTCCTCTCCACCTCCTCCGGCCTGCTGCTCGCCCTGGCCGGCGGCCTCTCCCACGACCTCTCGCGCACCGGCGCCACCGGCGTCGGCCGGCTGCGGCTGGCGGTCGCCGCGGGAGCGCTGGTGGCGGTGCTGCTGTCGCTGCCGGCCGCCGCCGTCGACATCAACGTGCTGGTCGGCTGGGCGTTCGCCGTCGCGGCGTCCACCTTCTGCCCGCTGCTGGTGCTCGGTATCTGGTGGCGCGGGCTGACCGCGGCGGGGGCGGCGGCCGGACTCGCGGCCGGGGTCTGTGCCTCCACCGGCGCCGCCCTCGCCTCGGCGGTGACCGACGTCCCGCACGGCTGGGTCGTCGTCCTCCTCGCCCAGCCGGCCGCCTGGACGGTGCCGCTGGCCTTCGCCGTCATGTACGGCGTCTCCCGGCTCGGCACCCCGCCCGAATGGGCCGAGCGCGCCGTCCTGCGCCTCCACACCCCGGACAGCGCCGACCAGCCACGGGGGTGAGCCGCACCGCCGGGCACGGGCACCGCCCCGGCAGGCCGCGTGTGACGGTCGCGGCGAGCCACCCCCAGTACGCTGGCCGTACCGTCTGGCGACCCCCGGAGACCGCATGCTGACCCGCCTCGAGGTCCACGGATTCAAGAACCTCCTGGGCCTTTCCCTCGACCTCGGCCCGTTCACCTGCATCGCCGGTGAGAACGGCACCGGGAAGTCGAACATCTTCGACGCCATCCAGTTCCTGTCACTCCTGGCCGACCAGTCGATGATGGAGGCGGCCCAGGAGGTCAGGGGAGTCCACGGCGAACGGCACGGCGACCCGCGGGACCTGTTCTGGAAGGGGTTCGAGCCCGGCGACCACCGCATGGGCTTCGCCGCCGAGATGGTCGTCCCGCTGGAGATCGAGGACGACTTCGGCCGTGCTGCCAAGGCCACGACCACGTTCCTCCGCTACGAACTCGAGATCGGCTACCAGGAGCCGTCCGGGCTCGACCGCTTCGGGCGCCTGACCCTGCTGCGGGAGGAACTGAGCCACATCACCAAGGGCAAGGCACCGCGGCACCTGCTGTTCCCGCACAGCGCCAAGCAGTTCCGGAACCACGTCATCCGGGGACAGCGCAGCGGAGCACCGTTCATCTCGACCACGACCGAGACCGGCGAATCCGTCGTCAAGGTCCATCAGGACGGTGGCAGCCGCGGCCAGCCCAAGCCGGCCGCAGCCTCCCGCGCCCCCGCGACGGTGGTCTCGACCATCACCAGCAGTGACGACCCGACCATCCTCGCCGCTCGCCGTGAGATGCAGTCGTGGCGCCGGCTCGCCCTCGAGCCGTCGGCGCTGCGTCGTTCGGACCGGTACGTCGACCCGCAGCGGATGGGGGCCGACGGCTCCCACCTCCCCGCGACCCTGTTCCGCGTGGCGCACGACACTCCGGGTGCGGACCCGAGCCAGGTCTTCGCCAGGGTGGCGGGAAGGCTCTCGGACCTGACCGGCATCCACGTCCGCGACATCGATGTCGATCAGGACGAGGTGCGTCAGCTCCTCACCGTCAACGTCCGCGAGGTGGCGGGGATGACGCTGCCCGCCCGCAGCCTCTCCGAGGGGACGCTCCGGTTCCTGGCACTGTGCGTCCTGCTCGAGGACACCTCCGTCTACGGCCTCGTCTGCATGGAGGAACCGGAGAACGGCATTCATCCCGCGAACCTGAATGCGATGGTCGCCCTCGTCCAGGATCTCGCCGTCGACACGACGGAGCAGCCTGGTTCGGGCAACCCCTTCCGGCAGGTGCTCATCAACACCCACTCGCCCGGCGTCGTGCAACTGGTCAACCCCGACGATCTCCTGTTCGCGGACACCTCACTGCACGTCTCGGACGACGGTGCGCTCAATCGCGTGCTGCGGCTTCGACCGCTCGCCGACACCTGGCGTGCGGTGCGCACCGGGAGCGACTTCGTGACCAAGGCCGACGTGCTGCCCTACCTCACGATCCCGGTGGGGGCGCAGCTCACTCTGGACGGGGAGGTGGGGGCCGCGTGACCGCCCGCGTCCTGTTCATCGGCGAGGGAACCAGCGACAACGGCCTGGCACCGCACGTCGAGTACGTTGCGGCGCGCAAGGGCCTCGACGTGTCGGTCACCGTCCCCGACTTCGCGCTGCTGCGGCTGCCCACCGGCCACTCCGTGCGGGACAAGCTGCGGGCGGCCCGCCTCCTCCAGGGGACGTACGACCTCGCAGTCCTGCACCGGGACGCCGACCGGGGTCCGGCTCAGGACCGCAGGGACGAGATCGCAGCTGCGGTGGACGCCGAATGGGCGGAACTGCGCCACGTCTCCGTGGTGCCCGTCAGGATGCTGGAAGCCTGGCTGCTGCTCGACGAGACGTGCTTGCGAAAGGTTGCCGAGAACCCGCGCGGGCGGGTCGGTCTCGACCTTCCGAAAGGCGCGGCCGCAGAGCGGATTCCCGACCCCAAGCAGCACCTCAAGGAGACCTTGGCGCGGGCGAGCGGCTACACCGGCCGCAGACTCGATCAGTTCCAGAAGCGCTTTCCGCAGCACCGCAGACGCATGCTCGAGCTGCTCGACCCGGAAGGTCCGGTAGCGGGGCTGCCCTCCTGGCGCTGTTTTGTCGACGACCTCGGGCGGGCGTTCGACGTCCTGGACGGCTGAGCACGGTAGGTGCCGCAGGCTGGAGCGGTCGCCCCGGCGTGCCGCGGCCGGCTGTCCGGTGCGCGTGGTTCCATGACTGGAGGGCCCCGCGGCGGGCTGCTCAGCGAGCCATGGGGGCGTCACCCGGACTTCCGCCGGCCCGTCCTGTGGCGTCCGTCGCTTCGGCCGCCGCGGGGTGGTCCGGCGCATGCGGCGCGTGGTAGGGGAAGTTGGGGCCCGCGGAAGCTCGGGGCTCGAACGCGCGCGTGAGGATCGTCACGTCCTGGTCAGGCCCCGGGCAGCGATTGGCGACGGCTGTGTCCGGTATGGCACACTGGGCGGGTTGCTCGGTCGTGCGCCGATGCCGCGCGCCTCCCGCCGGGAGGATCGGAAGCGAGTCCCACCGTATTCGTCGTTCCATATATGCCCTGGTCAGACAGGGTAGGGACGGAAGTACCGGGATCTTCCGGGAAGCGTGTGCGGGGTGGCGGCCAGGCACTCGGTGGAAGTCATCCCCCCTCTCCCGCAAGGGAAACCTGCTGCGCGCAAACCGGCTCAGCGGGGCGACACACCCGACCGCGTGGGTCGGGGCTCGGGGGTGGAGCGGAAGCCGGGTTCCGGAGCGTTGACGAGAGACAGGACTACGAAGTAGCCATGGCGGGACAGAAGATCCGCATCCGGCTCAAGGCCTACGACCACGAGGTCATCGACAACTCGGCGAAGAAGATCGTCGAGACGGTGACCCGCACTGGTGCGTCGGTCGCGGGCCCGGTGCCGCTTCCCACTGAGAAGAACGTGTACTGCGTCATCAAGTCGCCGCACAAGTACAAGGATGCGCGCGAGCACTTCGAGATGCGCACCCACAAGCGGCTGATCGACATCCTCGACCCGACCCCCAAGACCGTTGACTCGCTGATGCGCCTGGACCTTCCGGCCGGCGTTGACATCGAGATCAAGCTCTGAGAGGCGCGGAAGAGATGGCTAAGCAGATCAAGGGCGTCCTGGGCGAGAAGCTCGGCATGACCCAGGTCTGGGACGAGAACAACCGCATCGTCCCGGTCACCGTGGTCAAGGCCGGTCCGTGCGTCGTTTCCCAGGTGCGCACCAACGACCAGGACGGCTACGACGCCGTTCAGATCGCCTACGGCGAGATCGACCCGCGCAAGGTGAACAAGCCCCTCAAGGGCCACTTCGCCAAGTCCGGTGTCACCCCCCGCCGTCACCTCGTGGAGATCCGCACCGCGGACGCCACCGAGTACACCCTGGGCCAGGAAGTCACCGCCGAGGTCTTCGAGTCCGGCCTCAAGGTCGACGTGACCGGCACCTCCAAGGGCAAGGGCACCGCCGGTGTCATGAAGCGCCACGGCTTCGCCGGTGGCAAGGCTTCCCACGGTGCCCACCGTGTGCACCGCAAGCCCGGCTCCATCGGTGGCTGCGCCACCCCGGGCCGCGTCTTCAAGGGCATGCGGATGGCCGGTCGTACCGGCAACGAGCGGGTCACCACCCAGAACCTGACCGTCCACGCCGTTGACGCGGAGAAGGGTCTGCTGCTCATCAAGGGCGCGGTCCCCGGTCCGAACGGCGGCCTCGTCCTGGTCCGCACCGCGGCCAAGGGGGCGTGAGGTACATGAGCACCGTTAACATTCTTTCGCCCGCAGGCGAGACGACCGGAACCGTCGAGCTCCACGCGGAGATCTTCGACGTCCAGGTCAGCGTTCCGCTGATCCACCAGGTCGTCGTCGCCCAGCTGGCCGCGGCCCGCCAGGGCACGCACAAGACCAAGACCCGTGGCGAGGTGCGCGGCGGTGGCCGTAAGCCGTACCGCCAGAAGGGCACCGGCCGGGCGCGTCAGGGCTCGACCCGTGCGCCGCAGTTCGCCGGTGGTGGCGTCGTGCACGGTCCCGTGCCGCGCGACTACTCGCAGCGCACCCCGAAGAAGATGAAGGCCGCCGCCCTGCGCGGTGCGCTCTCCGACCGTGCCCGTCACGGCCGGGTGCACCTGGTGACCGGCGTCGTCGACGGCGACGTCTCCACCAAGGCCGCCAAGACCCTCTTCGGCAAGATCACCGACCGCAAGAACGTTCTGCTGGTGATCGAGCGCGACGACGAGAGCGCGCTGCTGTCCGCTCGCAACCTCCCCGAGGTGCACATCCTGGACGCGGGCCAGCTGAACACCTACGACGTGCTCGTCTCCGACGACGTTGTCTTCACCAAGGCCGCCTACGACCGCTTCGTGGCCGGTCCGGTGGCCGGCGGCAAGGCCGTCGCTTCCGAGGCGGAGCTTGAAGGGAGCGACGCCTGATGAGCGAGGCAACGCCGATCACCGAAGAGGGTGTGACCAGCAAGACGTTCACGGACCCCCGTGACATCCTGGTCAAGCCCGTGGTCTCCGAGAAGAGCTACGCGCTCCTCGACGAGAACAAGTACACGTTCATCGTGGACCCGCGCGCCAACAAGACCCAGATCAAGCAGGCCGTCGAGGCGGTCTTCTCGGTCAAGGTCGCGGCGGTGAACACGATCAACCGGCAGGGCAAGCGCAAGCGCACCCGCACCGGTTACGGCAAGCGCGCGAACACCAAGCGCGCGATCGTGACCCTCACAGAGGGCGACAGCATCGACATCTTCGGCGGACCGACCTCCTGACGGAGGCCAGGTCCATGAGCTGTCCGATTTTGGACGAGGACTGAGAAATGGGAATCCGCAAGTACAAGCCGACGACTCCTGGCCGTCGTGGCGCCAGCGTCGCCGACTTCGTCGAGGTCACGCGGTCCACGCCGGAGAAGTCGCTGGTTCGCCCGCTGCACAGCAAGGGCGGCCGTAACAACGCCGGTCGTGTGACCGTCCGCCACCAGGGTGGTGGACACAAGCGCGCCTACCGCGTGATCGACTTCCGTCGTCACGACAAGGACGGCGTGCCGGCGAAGGTCGCGCACATCGAGTACGACCCCAACCGCACCGCGCGCATCGCGCTGCTGCACTACGCCGACGGCGAGAAGCGCTACATCATCGCGCCGGCCGGCCTGAAGCAGGGCGACCGCGTGGAGAACGGCGCGGGCGCCGACATCAAGCCCGGCAACAACCTGCCGCTGCGCAGCATCCCGGTCGGTACGGTCATCCACGCCATCGAGCTGCGGCCCGGCGGCGGCGCGAAGTTCGCCCGCTCCGCGGGTGCCTCCGTGCAGCTGCTGGCGCGTGAGGGTCGCATGGCCCACCTGCGCATGCCGTCCGGCGAGATCCGCCTGGTCGACGTCCGCTGCCGCGCCACCGTCGGCGAGGTCGGCAACGCCGAGCAGTCGAACATCAACTGGGGCAAGGCCGGCCGTATGCGCTGGAAGGGCGTTCGCCCGACCGTCCGCGGTGTGGTCATGAACCCGGTCGACCACCCGCACGGTGGTGGCGAGGGCAAGACCTCCGGTGGTCGTCACCCGGTCTCGCCCTGGGGCAAGAAGGAAGGCCGTACTCGCGCGCCGAAGAAGGCGAGCAACAAGTACATCGTCCGCCGCCGCAAGACGAACAAGAAGCGCTAGGAGCGGGTTCAGATGCCGCGCAGTCTCAAGAAGGGGCCCTTCGTCGACGACCACCTCACCAAGAAGGTGGACGTCCAGAACGAAGCCGGCACCAAGAACGTCATCAAGACCTGGTCCCGCCGCTCCATGATCGTCCCGGCCATGCTCGGCCACACGATCGCGGTGCATGACGGCCGCAAGCACGTCCCGGTGTTCGTCACCGAGTCGATGGTCGGCCACAAGCTCGGCGAATTCGCGCCGACCCGCACCTTCCGCGGCCACGTGAAGGACGACCGCAAGTCGCGTCGTCGCTGATCGGCGGAGTGCGAAGACTCTTATGACTGACATCGAAGGGACAACCATGGAAGCCAGGGCCCAGGCGCGCTACGTGCGCGTCACGCCCATGAAGGCCCGCCGGGTGGTGGACCTCGTCCGTGGCATGAGTGCCACGGAGGCTCAGGCGGTCCTGCGTTTCGCCCCGCAGGCCGCGAGTGTGCCGGTGGGCAAGGTGCTCGACAGCGCCATTGCCAACGCCGCGCACAACTACGACCACACCGACGCCGACAGCCTCTTCATCTCCGAGGCATTTGTCGACGAGGGCCCGACGCTCAAGCGTTTCCGTCCGCGTGCCCAGGGGCGCGCCTACCGGATCCGCAAGCGGACCAGCCACATCACCGTGGTCGTCAGCAGCAAGGAAGGAACCCGGTAATGGGCCAGAAGGTTAACCCGCACGGGTTCCGGCTCGGCATCACCACCGACTTCAAGTCGCGCTGGTACGCCGACAAGCTGTACAAGGACTACGTCAAGGAAGACGTCGCCATCCGCCGCATGCTCACCCAGGGCATGGAGCGGGCCGGCATCTCCAAGGTGGAGATCGAGCGGACCCGTGACCGGGTGCGCGTCGACGTCCACACCGCCCGGCCGGGCATCGTCATCGGCCGCCGCGGCGCGGAGGCCGACCGCCTCCGGGGCAACCTGGAGAAGCTGACCGGCAAGCAGATCCAGTTCAACATCCTCGAGGTGAAGAACCCGGAGACCGACGCTCAGCTGGTGGCCCAGGCCGTCGCCGAGCAGCTGTCCTCCCGCGTCTCCTTCCGTCGCGCCATGCGCAAGAGCATGCAGTCGACGATGAAGGCCGGCGCCAAGGGCATCAAGGTCCAGTGCAGCGGTCGTCTCGGCGGCGCCGAGATGTCCCGCTCGGAGTTCTACCGCGAGGGTCGGGTGCCGCTGCACACCCTGCGCGCCAACGTGGACTACGGCTTCTTCGAGGCCCGGACCACCTTCGGCCGCATCGGTGTGAAGGTCTGGATCTACAAGGGCGACGTCAAGAACATCGCCGAGGTCCGTGCCGAGAACGCCGCCGCGCGTGCCGGCAACCGTCCCTCCCGCGGCGGCGCCAACGACCGCCCCGCCCGTGGTGGGCGTGGCGAGCGTGGCGGCCGTGGCCGCAAGCCGCAGCAGGCCCCCGCCGAGGGTGCCAAGGCAGAGGCCCCCAAGGCCGACGCCGCTGCAGCTCCGGCCGAGAGCACCGGAAAGGAGAGCTGACCCATGCTGATCCCTCGCAGGGTCAAGCACCGCAAGCAGCACCACCCGAAGCGCTCGGGCATGGCCAAGGGCGGCACCGAGGTTGCGTTCGGCGACTGGGGCATCCAGGCCGTCACCAGCGCCTACGTGACCAACCGGCAGATCGAGGCCGCGCGTATCTCCATGACGCGGCACATCAAGCGTGGCGGCAAGGTGTGGATCAACATCTACCCCGACCGTCCGCTGACCAAGAAGCCCGCCGAGACCCGCATGGGTTCCGGTAAGGGTTCGCCGGAGTGGTGGGTCGCGAACGTCAAGCCCGGACGGGTGATGTTCGAGCTGTCCTACCCGAACGAGAAGATTGCTCGTGAGGCGCTCATCCGCGCTTCCCACAAGCTTCCGATGAAGTGCCGGATCGTTCGGCGCGAGGCAGGAGAGGCGTGATGGCGGCCGGTACCAAGGCGGCCGAGCTGCGTGAGCTGAACAACGAGGAGCTCGTTGTGAAGCTGCGCGAGGCCAAGGAGGAGCTTTTCCGGCTCCGTTTCCAGTCGGCCACGGGTCAGCTGGAGAACAACAGCCGACTCCGGGCCGTTCGGAAGGACATCGCCCGGATCTACACCCTGATGCGCGAGCGCGAGCTCGGCATCGAGACGGTGGAGGGCGCCTGATGAGCGAGGACGTCGAGAACACCGTGACTACTACCGACACCGACGAGCGCAACGCCCGCAAGGTCCGTGAGGGCCTCGTGGTCAGCGACAAGATGGAGAAGACCGTCGTTGTCGCCGTCGAGGACCGCGTGAAGCACGCGCGGTACGGCAAGATCATCCGCCGTACCAGCAAGCTGAAGGCGCACGACGAGCAGAACTCCGCTGGTGTCGGTGACCGTGTCCTCCTCATGGAGACCCGGCCGCTGTCCGCAACCAAGCGCTGGCGCATCGTCGAGATCCTCGAGAAGGCGAAGTAACCAGCACTCATTCCTGAGCCGCCAGGCTCAGGATCAGTTCCGCCAGGCTCGGCGGGGACGGTCGCCCCAGTGGCGGCCGGCCCCGCCGGGAACCGGCAGACGATCAGGAGAGAGACGTGATCCAGCAGGAGTCGCGACTGCGCGTCGCCGACAACACGGGTGCCAAGGAGATTCTCTGCATCCGTGTGCTCGGTGGCTCGGGTCGCCGCTACGCGGGTATCGGCGACGTCATCGTCGCCACCGTCAAGGATGCGATCCCCGGCGGCAACGTGAAGAAGGGTGACGTCGTCAAGGCCGTCATCGTTCGCGCCGTCAAGGAGCGCCGTCGTCCCGACGGCTCGTACATCCGCTTCGACGAGAACGCCGCCGTCATTCTGAAGAACGACGGCGACCCCCGCGGCACCCGCATCTTCGGCCCGGTCGGCCGTGAGCTGCGCGAGAAGAAGTTCATGAAGATCATCTCGCTCGCGCCGGAGGTGCTGTAACCGATGAAGATCAAGAAGGGCGACCTGGTCCAGGTCATCACCGGTAAGGACAAGGGCAAGCAGGGGAAGGTCATCGTCGCCTACCCCCGCGAGGAGCGCGTCCTGGTCGAGGGTGTCAACCGGGTCAAGAAGCACACGAAGGCCGGCCAGACCGCCCGTGGCTCGAAGACCGGTGGCATCGTCACGACCGAGGCCCCCGTGCACGTGTCCAACGTGGCGCTCGTGGTCGAGCAGGACGGCACGAAGGTCACCACTCGCGTCGGGTTCCGCTTCGACGACGAGGGCAACAAGATCCGCGTTGCCAAGCGGACCGGTGAGGACATCTGATGACTGCCACCACCAACGCACCGCGCCTCAAGACGCGCTACCGCGAGGAGATCGCGGGCAAGCTGCGTGACGAGTTCAAGTACGAGAACGTCATGCAGACCCCGGGCCTCACCAAGATCGTGGTCAACATGGGTGTGGGCGACGCCGCCCGCGACTCCAAGTTGATCGAGGGCGCGATCCGCGACCTCGCCACGATCACCGGCCAGAAGCCGGCCGTCACCAAGGCCCGCAAGTCCATCGCGCAGTTCAAGCTGCGCGAGGGTCAGCCGATCGGCGCGCACGTCACGCTGCGCGGCGACCGCATGTGGGAGTTCATGGACCGTCTGCTGTCGCTGGCGCTGCCGCGCATCCGCGACTTCCGGGGCCTGTCCCCGAAGCAGTTCGACGGCCGGGGCAACTACACCTTCGGTCTCACGGAGCAGGTCATGTTCCACGAGATCGACCAGGACAAGATCGACCGGGTCCGCGGCATGGACATCACCGTGGTCACCACGGCCACCAACGACGACGAGGGCCGCGCGCTCCTGCGCCACCTCGGATTCCCGTTCAAGGAGGCCTGAGCCATGGCGAAGAAGTCGCTGATCGCCAAGTCCGCCCGCAAGCCGAAGTTCGCGGTGCGCGCCTACACCCGCTGCCAGCGGTGCGGCCGTCCGCACTCCGTCTACCGCAAGTTCGGCCTGTGCCGAGTCTGCCTGCGCGAGATGGCTCACCGCGGTGAGCTGCCCGGCGTGACCAAGAGCTCCTGGTAAGGACCACAACAACTACGCCGTAGGTCCCCGTGCCACACCCGTCCCGCCTCGGAGCGGGGAGAGGGACGGCGCAGACAGGAAACCCCGGCGAGAGAGGCCCAGGGCCATCACATGACTATGACTGACCCGATCGCGGACATGCTCACGCGTCTGCGAAACGCAAACTCGGCTTACCACGACGACGTCGTGATGCCGCACAGCAAGATCAAGTCGCACATCGCGGAGATCCTCCAGCAGGAGGGCTACATCACCGGCTGGAAGACCCAGGACGCCACGGTCGGCAAGAGCCTGGTCGTCGAGCTGAAGTTCGGCCCGAACCGCGAGCGCTCGATCGCCGGCATCAAGCGGATCTCGAAGCCGGGCCTGCGGGTCTACGCAAAGTCCACCAACCTGCCGAAGGTGCTCGGCGGCCTCGGCGTGGCGATCATCTCCACGTCGCACGGCCTGCTCACCGACAAGCAGGCGCACAAGAAGGGCGTGGGTGGGGAAGTCCTCGCCTACGTCTGGTAACGGAAGGGAACGGAGGAACAGCAATGTCGCGTATCGGCAAGCTCCCCATCCAGGTTCCCGCCGGTGTGGACGTCACCATCGACGGCCAGACGGTCGGCGTGAAGGGCCCCAAGGGCTCCCTGGCGCACACCGTCGCCGAGCCGATCGAGGTCGCCAAGGACGAGGACGGCACCATCGTCGTCACTCGCCCGAACGACGAGAACCGGAACAAGGCGCTTCACGGCCTGTCCCGCACGCTGGTGGCGAATCTGATCACTGGCGTGACCCAGGGCTTCAGCAAGCGGCTGGAGATCAGCGGTGTGGGTTACCGGGTCCTGGCGAAGGGCTCCGACCTGGAGTTCTCGCTCGGATACAGCCACCCGATCCTGATCAAGGCCCCCGAGGGCATCACCTTCAAGGTGGAGTCCCCGACCAAGCTGAGTGTCGAGGGCATCGACAAGCAGCAGGTCGGCGAGGTCGCCGCCCGGATTCGCAAGCTGCGCAAGCCCGACCCGTACAAGGCCAAGGGCGTCAAGTACGAGGGCGAAGTCATCCGCCGCAAGGTCGGAAAGGCTGGTAAGTAACCCATGGCATACGGTGTGAAGATCGCCAAGGGCGACGCCCGTAAGCGCACTGCCGCCAAGCGCCGCCACCTGCGGATTCGCAAGCGGATCTCCGGTACCGCCGAGCGTCCGCGCCTGGTGGTCACGCGGTCCAACCGGCACATGGTGGCGCAGGTCATCGACGACGTGAAGGGCCACACGCTGGCCTCCGCCTCGTCGCTGGACGTGTCCATCCGTGACGGCGAAGGCGACAAGAGCGACAAGGCCAAGCAGGTCGGCGCACTCCTCGCGGAGCGGGCCAAGACGGCCGGCGTCGAGGCTGTCGTGTTCGACCGTGGCGGTAACCGGTACGCGGGGCGCATCGCCGCCCTGGCGGACGCCGCCCGCGAGGCCGGGCTCAAGTTCTGAGCCGGTTCCGTAGCTAGCGGAAACAGAAAGAGGTAATTCCAATGGCTGGACCCCAGCGCCGCGGTGGCGGCGCCGGTGGCGGCGAGCGGCGGGACCGGAAGGGCCGTGACGGCGGCGCAGCTGCCGAGAAGACCGCGTACGTTGAGCGCGTTGTCGCGATCAACCGCGTCGCCAAGGTTGTGAAGGGTGGTCGTCGCTTCAGCTTCACCGCGCTGGTCGTGGTGGGCGATGCCGATGGCACCGTCGGTGTCGGATACGGGAAGGCGAAGGAGGTTCCGGCCGCCATCGCCAAGGGTGTTGAGGAGGCCAAGAAGAGCTTCTTCAAGGTCCCGCGTATCCAGGGCACCATCCCCCACCCGATCCAGGGTGAGGAGGCCGCCGGTGTCGTGCTCCTCAAGCCCGCGTCCCCCGGTACCGGCGTCATCGCCGGTGGCCCGGTGCGTGCGGTGCTCGAGTGCGCCGGCATCCACGACGTGCTGAGCAAGTCGCTCGGTTCGTCCAACCCCATCAACATCGTGCACGCCACGGTGGCCGCGCTCCGGGGCCTGCAGCGTCCCGAGGCGATCGCCGCCCGTCGTGGCCTGCCGCTGGAGGACGTCGCCCCCGCAGCTCTGCTGCGTGCGCGTGCCGGGGTGGGTGCCTGATGGCTCGCCTGAAGATCACCCAGACCAAGTCCTACATCGGTAGCAAGCAGCACCACCGTGACACGCTCCGCTCGCTCGGGCTGAAGCGCGTCAACGACACGGTGGTGAAGGATGACCGCCCCGAGTTCCGTGGCATGGCCCAGGCCGTGCGGCACCTCGTGTCGGTCGAGGAGGTCGACTGATATGAGCGAGAACAAGCCGCTCAAGGTCCACAACCTCCGCCCGGCTCCGGGCGCCAAGACCGCCAAGACCCGTGTGGGTCGTGGTGAGGCGTCCAAGGGCAAGACCGCCGGCCGCGGTACCAAGGGCACCAAGGCCCGTTACCAGGTCAAGGCGGGCTTCGAGGGTGGACAGCTGCCGCTGCACATGCGGCTGCCCAAGCTCAAGGGTTTCAAGAACCCCGCCCACAAGCAGTTCCAGGTCGTCAACCTGGAGCGTCTCGCTTCCCTCTACCCCGAGGGTGGCGAGGTGACGGTGGCCGACCTGGTCGCCAAGGGCGCCGTGCGCAAGAACGAGCTCGTCAAGGTGCTGGGCACCGGTGAGATCTCGGTGGCCGTGCAGGTGACGGTTGACGCCGTCTCCGGCTCTGCCAAGGAGAAGATCACCGCTGCCGGCGGCACCGTCACCGAGCTCCTTCGGGCCGAGGACTGAGCCGAACGATGATCACACGACCGGGGATGCCCTTTCAGGGCATCCCCGGTCGCTCGTTCCGGCAGAGCCCGTGCGCCGGTAAGGTATCCCCGGTGCCACGTGTCGTGGCCCGTCCGTGCCATGCTCCGTGACGCTGAAGGGCGTTGGGGTGTACATGGCGTGACGGTGCCTCGGCCGCCGGCTCAGCTGCCCGACCAGACTTATCCGTTGAACATCAAGACCGTCACCTCTCGCGGGTACCGCGGGGGGCGCAGGAGGAACCGTGCTCACCGCGTTCGCCCGGGCGTTCCAGACCCCCGACCTGCGTAAGAAGCTGCTCTTCACGCTCGGCATTGTGGTGCTGTTCCGGTTCGGGGCCCACGTCCCCACGCCGGGCGTCAGTTACCAGAACGTCCAGTACTGCGTCGCCGGCATCGAACAGGGCAACGCCGGACTGTTCGGGCTGGTCAACATGTTCAGCGGTGGCGCGCTGATGCAGCTGACCATCTTCGCTCTGGGGATCATGCCGTACATCACGGCGAGCATCATCCTCCAGCTGCTGGTGGTGGTGATCCCGAGGCTCGAGGCCCTGAAGAAGGAGGGGCAGTCGGGCCAGGCGAAGATCACCCAGTACACCCGCTACCTGACGGTGGCCCTCGCCGTCCTCCAGGCCACCGGCCTGGTGGCGACCGCGCGCAGTGGCTCGCTCTTCCCCGGCTGTGACCGTCCGATCATTCCGGACGACGGGATCTACACGACGGTCCTGATGATCATCACGCTCACCGCGGCCACCGCGCTGATCATGTGGATGGGTGAACTCATCACCGACCGCGGTATCGGCAACGGCATGTCGATGCTGATGTTCGTCTCCATCGCCTCCGGTTTCCCCGCGGCCCTGTGGTCGATCAAGCAGGGCGGCACGCTGGCCGACGGCTGGATCGAGTTCGGCGTCGTGGTCGTCGTCGGCCTCGCCATCGTCTTCCTCGTCGTCTTCGTCGAGCTCGCCCAGCGCCGCATCCCGGTGCAGTACGCGAAGCGCATGATCGGCCGCCGCGCCTACGGCGGGACCTCGACCTACATCCCGCTCAAGGTGAACCAGGCCGGCGTCATCCCGGTCATCTTCGCCTCCTCGCTGCTGTACATCCCGATGCTGCTGGTGACCTTCAGCGACTCCGAGGCCGGTTGGGCCGACTGGGTCCAGCGGCACCTGCAGTCCATGGACAGCCCGATCTACCTGATCACGTACTTCCTGCTCATCGTCTTCTTCGCGTTCTTCTACGTGTCCATCACGTTCAACCCCGAAGACGTGGCCGAGAACATGAAGAAGTATGGTGGCTTCATCCCGGGCATCCGGGCGGGTCGTCCCACGGTGGAGTACCTGAGCTACGTGCTCAACCGCATCACCTGGCCCGGCGCGCTCTACCTGGGCATGATCGCCCTGATCCCCGCGGTCGCGCTGATCATGTTCGGCGCCCAGGGTGAGTTCCCCTTCGGCGGAACCTCCATCCTGATCATCGTGGGCGTCGGTCTGGAGACCTGCCGGCAGATCGAGAGCCAGCTGCACCAGCGAAACTACGAAGGGTTCCTCCGCTGATGAGAATCGTCCTCGTCGGACCGCCCGGTGCGGGCAAGGGCACGCAGGCCGCGCTGCTCGCCGAGAACCTCGGCATCCCGCACATCTCGACCGGAGACCTCTTCCGCGCCAACATCAGCCAGGGCACCGCGCTCGGGCTGGAGGCCCAGCGCTACATGCGCGAGGGCAACCTGGTGCCGGACGAGATCACCGTCGGAATGGCGGCCGACCGGATGGCTCACGCGGACGCCGCGAACGGTTTCCTGCTCGACGGCTTCCCGCGGAACATCGCGCAGGCCCGGGCGCTGGACAAGCAGTTGGAGGAGGCCGAGCTCGCCCTCGACGCCGTCCTCGACCTGGAGGTCCCCGAGGACGAGGTGGTCCGGCGGATCGCCGGCCGCCGGATGTGCGGCTCGGACTCCAGCCACATCTACCACGTGGAGTACTCCCGGCCGAAGGTCGACGGGGTCTGCGACATCTGTGGCGGTGAGCTGTACCAGCGTGAGGACGACTCCGAGGAGACCGTCCGGAAGCGCCTGGAGGTCTACCACCAGGAGACCGAGCCGATCATCGACTACTACCGCGACCAGAACCTGGTGGTGACGATCTCCGCGCTCGGCGCGGTGCCCGAGATCACCCGGCGCGCCCTCGACGCGCTGCGCGGCGGTACCTCCGGCGCCTGAGGGCGCCCGGAACGAACGACCGGCGGGCCCTTGCCCGCCCCGGGCGGTCCGACGAGGACGATTCTCATCAGCGGAGGAACCCTTCGTAGTTTCGCTGGTGCAGCTGGCTCTCGATCTGCCGGCAGGTCTC
>NZ_JAAVJD010000056.1:17678-26338 GCF_012033735.1 Streptomyces lonarensis
CCCCCCCCCCCCCCCCCCACGGCACGGTCCCCGGCCGTGACGCCCTCCCTGGGTGTCACGGCCGGGGGCGTGTGCGGGACGGCCCCGCGGACGCACCGGCGGTGCGGGCGGGAGCCGGAGAGCACCGACACCCACCGGCGGCCACCGAGGCGCCGGAACCGGCACCGACTGCGTGAGGAACCCCCGATGGTGGAGCTCAAGAACCCCGAGCAGATCGCCAGCATGCGCGCCGCCGGGCTGGTGGTCGCCGAGATGCACCGCCGGTGCGCCGAGGCCGCGGTGCCCGGTGCCAGCACCGGCGAGCTGGACCGGGTCGCCGCCCAGGTGCTGGCCGACCACGGGGCCGAGCCGAACTTCCTCGGCTACGGCGGCTTCCCCGGCAACATCTGCACCTCGGTCAACGACGTCGTCGTCCACGGCATCCCCTCCGACGACGAGGTGCTGCGCAGCGGGGACCTGCTGTCGATCGACGCGGGCGCGATCGTGGACGGCTGGCATGCCGATGCCGCGATCACCGTGCTGGTGGGGGAGGGGCACTCCCCGGAGGTGCTGGAGCTGAACCGGGTGACCGAGGAGTCGCTGTGGGCGGGGCTGGCCGCGATGCGGCTGGGCAACCGGCTGGTGGACATCTCGCGTGCGGTGCAGAACGACGTGCGCCGGCAGCCGAAGCCGCCGTCGGGCAAGTGGGGCATCGTCGAGGAGTACGGCGGCCACGGCATCGGCAGCGCGATGCACATGGACCCGCACGTGCTGAACTACGTCGAGCGCCGTCGCGGCCGCGGCCCGAAGCTGGTGCCGGGGATGTGCCTCGCCATCGAGCCGATGATCTCGCTCGGCACCCCGCGGACGCACGTGCTGGCGGACGACTGGACGGTGAAGACCGACGACGGCACCTGGGCCGCCCACTGGGAGCACTCCATCGCGCTGACCGAGGAGGGTCCGCTGGTGCTGACCGCCCCGGACGGCGGCCGGGAGCGACTGGCAGCGCTGGGCGTCACCACCGCCCCGGACCCGCTTGCCTGAGGCCGGACGCCGCTCCGCGGCCACCGGCCGCGGCCGCACGGCGCCGCTCGTGTGAGGCGCGTCACCCTCGCGGTGCATATCCTGCACCCGGACGGGGAATGCTGAAGGGATTCGTCTTTCCGGGCGACGTACCGTAGACTGGTGCGTCGGTCCCTGTACACCTGTGTATAAGGGCTGTCCAGGTAGTCCAGGTAGCCGATCCCGGAAGGTGAAGCGCTCAAGTATGGCCAAAAAACAAGGGGCCATCGAGATCGAGGGCACCGTCGTCGAGTCTCTGCCGAACGCCATGTTCAAAGTGGAGCTCCAGAACGGGCACCAGGTCCTCGCGCACATCAGCGGCAAGATGCGGATGAACTACATCCGTATTCTTCCCGACGACCGGGTCGTGGTGGAGCTCTCTCCCTACGACCTCACCCGCGGGCGGATCGTCTACCGCTACAAGTAGCTCCCCGCTTTCCTCGCGGGGGCGTCCGTAGATCATCAAGTCCCGGAGAACCTCATCCCATGAAGGTCAAGCCGAGCGTCAAGAAGATCTGCGACAAGTGCAAGGTGATCCGCCGCCACGGCCGGGTCATGGTCATCTGCGACAACCTGCGCCACAAGCAGCGCCAGGGCTGACGCAGACCGCCCGCACTTCTCGCGGTACTTCGCGCGACGCACGCATCACGCGACCCCTTTGAATACGCAGACACCCGCCCTCGCGCCCAGCGCGGTGGCGACACCCCCGGTCGGAGGCCGGGGACCCGGCGTGAGACGCCGGGAGAGGTGCTGCAGCAGACCTCCGACGAGTACAGGAGCCATACATGGCACGCCTCGCAGGCGTTGACCTTCCGCGTGAGAAGCGCGTGGAGGTTGGTCTGACCTACGTGTTCGGGATCGGCCGTACGCTGGCCCAGCAGACCCTGAGCGCCACCGGTATCGACCCCGACACCCGCGTCCGCGACCTTGACGAGGAGCAGCTCGTCAAGCTCCGCGACTACGTGGACGCCAACATCAAGACCGAGGGTGACCTCCGTCGCGAGATCCAGGCCGACATCCGCCGCAAGGTCGAGATCGGTTGCTACGAGGGTCTCCGTCACCGTCGTGGCCTGCCGGTCCACGGTCAGCGCACCAAGACCAACGCCCGCACCCGCAAGGGCCCGCGTCGCGCGATCGCCGGCAAGAAGAAGCCGGGCAAGAAGTAGTCCTCACCGGTCACTGATTCTCAGGTCCGAGTGCACAGGACCGACCACCTCCACGGGAGTACATCCATATGCCTCCGAAGGGCCGTCAGGCCGGCGCCAAGAAGATGCGCCGCAAGGAGAAGAAGAACGTCGCCCACGGGCACGCTCACATCAAGAGCACGTTCAACAACACCATCGTTTCGATCACGGACCCCACCGGCAACGTGATCTCCTGGGCCTCCGCCGGCCACGTCGGCTTCAAGGGCTCGCGCAAGTCCACCCCCTTCGCCGCGCAGATGGCCGCCGAGTCGGCCGCCCGTCGCGCGCAGGAGCACGGCATGCGCAAGGTCGACGTCTTCGTCAAGGGTCCCGGCTCCGGCCGTGAGACCGCGATCCGCTCGCTCCAGGCCACCGGCCTGGAGGTCGGTTCGATCCAGGACGTCACGCCCACGCCGCACAACGGCTGCCGTCCCCCCAAGCGCCGCCGCGTCTGACGCACGGCGTTCGCCCCGCCGGTCCGGCCTCCTCGGCCGGCCGCGGGGCTCCGGAACACGGGGGCGGGTCCGCGTCACGCGGGCCCGCCCCTGACGGGTCCCCGCCCTCCACAGCGGGGCCCGGACCGCGCGGCGGCCCTCGGGGCCGCCCCGCGGGAGCACCACCGGTGCCTCGGCACCGCACCGCCGCACCCCGGTACGGCGGACGCACCATCTGGAGCACGACAGGCCACTGTCGTCTGGCCCGGCATCAAATAGTGGGTGCCGGAGACTGGAGTCATCACCCATGCTGATCGCTCAGCGTCCCTCCCTGACCGAAGAGGTCGTCGACGAGTTCCGCTCGCGGTTCGTGATCGAGCCGCTGGAGCCGGGCTTCGGCTACACCCTCGGCAACTCCCTGCGGCGCACGCTGCTCTCCTCGATCCCCGGTGCCGCCGTCACCAGCATCCGGATCGACGGGGTCCTGCACGAGTTCACCACCGTGCCGGGCGTCAAGGAGGACGTCACCGACCTCATCCTCAACATCAAGCAGCTGGTCGTCTCCTCGGAGCACGACGAGCCGGTCGTGATGTACCTGCGCAAGCAGGGCCCCGGCCTGGTCACCGCCGCGGACATCGCCCCGCCGGCCGGTGTCGAGGTCCACAACCCCGACCTCGTCCTGGCGACCCTCAACGCCAAGGGCAAGCTGGAGATGGAGCTGACCGTCGAGCGCGGTCGCGGCTACGTCTCCGCGGTGCAGAACAAGCAGGCCGGCCAGGAGATCGGCCGCATCCCGGTCGACTCCATCTACAGCCCCGTGCTGAAGGTGACCTACAAGGTCGAGGCCACCCGAGTCGAGCAGCGCACCGACTTCGACAAGCTCATCGTCGACGTCGAGACCAAGGAGGCCATGCGGCCGCGTGACGCCATGGCGTCCGCCGGCAAGACGCTGGTCGAGCTGTTCGGCCTGGCGCGCGAGCTGAACGTCGACGCCGAGGGCATCGACATGGGCCCGTCGCCGACCGACGCGGCGCTCGCCGCCGACCTGGCGCTGCCGATCGAGGAGCTGGAGCTGACCGTCCGCTCCTACAACTGCCTCAAGCGCGAGGGCATCCACTCGGTGGGCGAGCTGGTGGCCCGCTCCGAGGCGGACCTGCTCGACATCCGCAACTTCGGCGCCAAGTCGATCGACGAGGTCAAGGCGAAGCTGGCCGGCATGGGCCTGGCCCTGAAGGACAGCCCGCCCGGATTCGACCCGACCACCGCCGCCGACGCCTTCGGCGCGGACGACGACGGTGACGCCGGGTTCGTCGAGACCGAGCAGTACTGAGCCACCCGAGCCGCGTGGGGGCGGTGCCCGCACCGCCCCCGCCGCTCCGCCCGGCCGCGCGCCGGGCACCACGGACTTCCGGGCGACCCCCGGAGAACCGCGCGGACACACCTGTCCGGGCGGCCCTGACACCGGTACCTGACACGGCCGGTGCAGACACGGAGGAGAAACACCATGCCGAAGCCCACGAAGGGCCGCCGGCTGGGCGGTAGCCCCGCCCACGAGCGTCTGATGCTGGCCAACCTGGCCACCGCGCTGTTCGAGCACGGCGGCATCACCACCACCGAGGCGAAGGCCCGTCGGCTGCGTCCGGTCGCCGAGCGTCTGATCACCAAGGCGCGCAAGGGCGACCTGCACAACCGCCGCCAGGTCATGCAGACCATCCGGGACAAGAGCGTGGTCCACACCCTCTTCACCGAGATCGGGCCGCAGTTCGCCGACCGTCCCGGTGGCTACACCCGCATCACCAAGGTCGGCCCCCGTCGCGGCGACAACGCCCCGATGGCCCGGATCGAGCTGGTCGAGGCGCTCACCGTGCAGCAGGAGGCGGTCGGCGAGGCCGAGGCCGCCACCACCCGCGCGGTGAAGGAGGACGCCCTGGCGAAGGAGTCCACCTCCGAGGCGAAGGCCGACGAGGCCGCCGAGGAGAAGAAGGACGCCTGACCCGGCGCACCTGATTCGGCCGGACGGGCCCGCCCCTCTCGCAGGGGCGGGCCCGTCCGTCGTTTCCCGGCCCGTCCGTCGTTTCCCGGCCCGTCCGTCGTTCCCCGTGCCCGTCCGTCGTTCCCCGGCCCGTCCGTCGTTCGCGGGCCGGGCGGCCGGGGTCCGCGCGGGCGGCAGGGCCGGGGCCGGGCGGCCCGGGGGCGGGGTGAGATGATCCCCGGGTGAGTGACGAGGTGCGCGCCGGTCAGGTGCGGGTACGACTGGACCTGGCCTACGACGGCTCCGACTTCTCCGGCTGGGCCCGCCAGAAGGGCGACCGGCGGACGGTCCAGAGCGAGGTGGAGGACGCCCTCCAGGTCGTGACGCGCGCCGCGGAGCGCCGCGAGCTGACCGTCGCGGGGCGGACCGACGCCGGGGTGCACGCCCGCGGCCAGGTGGCCCACGTCGACCTCCCGGAGGAGGTCTGGGCCGAGCACCGCGAGAAGCTGCTGCGGCGGCTCGCGGGGCGGCTCCCGCACGATGTGCGGGTCTTCCGGGTCTCCGAGGCGCCGCCCCACTTCAACGCGCGGTTCTCCGCGATCTGGCGCCGCTACGTCTACCGCGTCACCGACCACCCCGGCGGGGTCGACCCGCTGCAACGCGGCCACGTGCTGTGGCACAACTGGCCGCTCGACGAGGCCGCCATGAACGAGGCGGCGGCGGGGCTGCTCGGCGAGCACGACTTCGCGGCCTACTGCAAGCAGCGGGAGGGTGCCACCACCATCCGGACGCTGCGGCGGCTGGAGTGGACGCGGCGACCGGACGGGGTGCTGGAGGCGACGGTGCTCGCCGACGCCTTCTGCCACAACATGGTGCGCTCGCTGGTGGGCGCGATGCTGTTCGTCGGGGACGGCCACCGCCTGCCCTCGTGGCCGGCGCAGGTGCTGGCGGCCGGGGTGCGGGACTCCGCGGTGCACGTGGTGCGCCCGCACGGGCTGACGCTGGAGGAGGTCGGCTACCCGGCCGACGAACTGCTGGCCGACCGCAACCGGGAGGCCCGCAACCGCCGCACCCTGCCGGCGTCCGGGGCCGGCTGCTGCTGAGGCGCCCACGGGTCGTCGGCAGCCACCCGGGCCGGGCCGGGGCGGCGACGCCCGACGGCCCGGCCCTGAGGGCTCACCCCTCCTCGCCGCCGCCTCCGGAGTTGCGCTCCCGGATGATCGCCGCGGCCGACTCCGACGCCTGGTCCTCCCCGCGCAGCACGATGCGGGCGTGGGCGTGCGCGTTGCCGTCGCGGGCCGCCTGCTGCGCCGGGGTGCCGTCGCCGCTGTCCGGCGTGTTGTCGGCGTTGCCGGCGATCGTGAAGTACGCGTAGCGGCCGACCTGGTTCTTGGTGGTGCGGCACCCGCCGCGCTCACAGAAGACCGGGGCCTCGCCGCTGGTCAGCTGGGAGAGGTGGCTGCTCGCCGCCTCCTTGGCCGCCTCGGCGTCCTCGGCGCTGGGGAACTGGGCGACGCCGACGGTGACCGCCACCGCCCCGTCGCTGTAGGTGGCGCGCACCAGGCCGGTGCAGCCGTGCTGGGTCAGCACCTCGCCCAGGGCGACGTCGGCGGCGTCCACGCAGCTCTCGGAGTCGGCGACCGCCCGGCGGACGTAGGTGCGGCCGTCCACCTCCATCGGGTCGCCGGAGAAGAAGGTCTCCGCGGTGAAGGGCGCGAGGTCCTTGTCCGCGTCGGTGATGAACTCGCGGGGCTTGGGCACCGGGGGCAGCGAGGTCTCCTCGAAGCTGGGTTCGGGGGCCGGGTCCTGCGGCTCCTCCGCGTCCTGCGCGGAGCCCGCGGTGTTCCGGTCGCCGTCGTCACCGCCGCCGCTCTGCTGCACGATCCCGAGGGCGACGACGGCGCCTATCGCCAGCGTCGCGGTCGCCGCGGCCGCGATCACCAGCAGGCGCTTGCGCTGCCGCCGGCGGTCGGCGTCGGCGGCGAGCTTGTTCCAGTCGGGGGCGCCCCCCGGCGCCGGCGGCTGCCCCCACGGAGGCTGGCTGCCCTGCTGCTGCGGTCCGCCCTGGGGCGGGCGTCCACCCTGGGGTTGTCCGGGGGTCCACTGCGGCCCCCCCTGCCATGAACTCATGCGCGCAGTTTAGGGAAGCGAACGCACCGCTCCGGCGCCCGCACGGTCACAATCCGGTCCTTGCCGGTCACCACCGCGGCGCCTGCCCCGCGAACGGCCACGGCCCGAGGTTCGGGCCCGCCCCGGGAACCGGCACGGTCGCGGCCGGGAAACCGGTTGGGTTCCCGCCGCCCCGGCGGCGACAATCGGTCACATGGGTCATGTCGAGGTTGCGCATCTGGACTACGTCCTGCCCGACGGCCGTCCGCTGCTGCAGGACGCGTCGTTCCGGGTGGGGGAGGGGAGCGCGGTGGCGCTGGTCGGGGCCAACGGCGCCGGGAAGACCACGCTGCTGCGCATGATCGCCGGTGAACTCACCCCGGAGGAGGGCACGGTCACCGTCAGCGGCGGGCTCGGCGTGATGCCGCAGTTCATCGGCTCCGGCGACCGGGACGACGAACGCACCGTCCGCGACCTGCTGGTCTCCGTCGCCCCGGCGCGCATCCGCGAGGCGGCGCGCGCGGTGGACGCCGCCGAGCTCGCCGTGATGACCACCGACACCGAGGCGGACCAGATGGCGTACGCCCAGGCGCTCGCCGACTGGGCCGAGGCGCAGGGGTACGAGGCCGAGACGCGGTGGGACATCTGCACCACCGCCGCCCTCGGCATGCCCTACGAGCGGGCCCAGTGGCGGCGGCTGAACACCCTCTCCGGCGGCGAGCAGAAGCGGCTGGTGCTGGAGTCGCTGCTGCGCGGCGCGGAGGAGGTGCTGCTGCTCGACGAGCCGGACAACTACCTCGACGTCCCCGGCAAGCGCTGGCTGGAGGAGCAGCTGCTCCAGACCCGCAAGACGGTGCTCTTCATCTCCCACGACCGGGAGCTGCTCGCCCGCTCCGCGCAGAAGATCATCAGTGTGGAGCCGGGGCCGGCCGGGTCCGACGTGTGGGTCCACGGCGGCGGGTTCGCGACCTTCCCCGAGGCCCGCAGGGAGCGGTTCGCCCGCTTCGAGGAGCTGCGGCGGCGCTGGGACGAGAAGCACGCCCAGCTGAAGCAGCTGGTCAACACGCTCAAGAACAAGGCGGCCTTCAACGACGGACTCGCCTCCCGCTACCAGGCGGCGCAGACGCGGCTCCGCAAGTTCGAGGAGGCCGGCCCGCCGCAGCAGCCGCCCCGTGAGCAGGAGATCACCATGCGGCTGCGCGGCGGGCGGACCGGGGTGCGGGCGGTCACCTGCGAAGGGCTGGAACTGACCGGTCTGATGCGCCCGTTCTCCCTGGAGGTCTTCTACGGCGAGCGGGTGGCGGTGCTCGGCTCCAACGGCTCGGGGAAGTCCCACTTCCTGCGGCTGCTCGCCGGGGAGCCGGTCGCCCACGACGGCGTCTGGAAGCTGGGCGCCCGGGTGGTGCCGGGCCACTTCTCGCAGACCAACTCGCTGACCGGGCCGCGGCCGGCCGGTGAACCGCCCGCGGACGGCGCCGCCACCGCGGCCCGCCGCGCGGCCTCGCGCACCCTGCTGGAGATCCTCTGGACCGAGCACGCCCGCGACCGCGGCGCCGCGATGTCCGCCCTGCGGCGGTACGAGCTGGACCGGCAGGCCGAGCAGCCGTACGAGCGGCTGTCGGGCGGGCAGCAGGCGCGGTTCCAGATCCTGCTGCTGGAGCTGGGAGGGGCCACCGCGCTGCTGCTGGACGAACCCACGGACAACCTGGACCTGGAGTCCGCCGAGGCGCTCCAGGCGGGGCTGGAGGCGTTCGACGGCACGGTGCTCGCCGTCACCCACGACCGCTGGTTCGCCCGCGGGTTCGACCGCTTCCTGGTCTTCGGCTCCGACGGCCGGGTCCGGGAGGTGCCGGAGCCGGTGTGGGACGAGGCGCGGGTGGCACGCGCCCGCTGACGGCGCCGCCCGCGGGGGGCGCCGCC
>NZ_JAAVJD010000057.1 GCF_012033735.1 Streptomyces lonarensis
GGGTCGGGCCACCGCCGGGGGGCGGGGCCCGACCCGGTCAGCGGGGCGCCGGATCGGGCGGTTCTGCGACCGGGCCGCGGGCACCCGCGCCGAGCCGGTCGGAGAGCGCGCACAGCGCCGCCCGGTTCGGCTCTCCCGTCTTGGCCACGAGGCTCGCGATGTGCTTCTCCACCGTGCGCGGCGAGATGTACAGCCGCCCGGCGATCTCCTTGTTGCCGGGCCTGTCCGGCAACAGCCGGAAGACCTCGTACTCCCGGACCGTGACGCCGAGCGACCGGAGCGGCCCGGGGATGAGCTCCGAGCCGCCCCGGTGCTGGGGGATCGTCAGCCCCATCTGCCGGAGCAGCCCGCGGCAGGCGCTCGCCACCGCGGGCACGCCGGCCGCGTGGAAGTGCTGCTGCGCCTCCCGCAGCCAGCGGGCCGGGGCGCCCCAACCGGCGCCGTGGGCCTCCTCGCCCACCAACCGGATACCCAGGTGCAGCGCCAGCGGGTAGTCGGCGGCGATGCGGCGCGCCTCGGCGACGCGCTGCTCCGCCTCCCCGCCCCGACCCTCCCGGCCCAGCAGGACGGCGTCGGCGAGGACCACGAAGTGGCGGTTCCAGGGCACCCGACTGGGCGAACCGGCCGCCACCTCCTCGTACCGGTCGCGGTCGGCGGTTCCGTCGAGCGCGTCCAGCAGCAGTCCCAGCCCGTGGTCCCCGACGAGTTGGAAGGTGGTGGCGTTCTGACTGCTCAGCCGATGTGCGGTGCGCAGTTCGTCCACCGCCCGTGGCCGGTCCTCCTCCAGCAGCGCGCAGAAGGCGCGGGCAAGGCCGTGCGCGAGGGGCTCCTCCTGGGAACCCGCACTGTCCCAGCGTTCGAAGCTCGTCAACGCCCGTTCCATGGCGGCGCGGTCGCCCCGGTGGGCGCCGAGCGTTGCCTGGATGACCAGGAGGTAGCGGACGACCGGTGCCAGCCGGAGCCGTTGGGCGACCGCCAGGCACTCCTCGGCGCGCCGTGCCGCCCCGTCGGTGGCGCCGCGCAGCACGTCGTCGAGGACGAGGATGCCCTCGATCGTGTGCACCAACGGCACGGCGCCCAGCCGCTGCGCCTCGTCGCGTGCCTCGGTCAGCGCACCCGTGGTGCCCTCCCCGAGCCACCGGTGGCCGCCGATGCGCACCATGGCGTACATGCGGTGCAGCGGCAGCCGGTTCCGCTGTGCCGTGTGCAGCGACAGTTCGAGGTACTCCAGGGCCTGTTCGGGGGCGCGTTCGCGGGTGAGGGTGCCGAGAAGCTCCCACGCCTCGCAGGCGACGGTGGGCAGGTCGCGGCGCCGGGCGACGTCCACGGCGGACGAGGCCAGGGCGATGGCGCGTTCGGTGCGGTCGGGTCCGGGGGTGTCCAGCACCAGATGGGCGGCGGCGACATCGGCGGCGGCTCCCACCGCCTCGTCGGGCTCGGTGGCGAGCAGCGAACGAGCCTGCTCTATCTGCGTGTTGCCGTCCTCCCAGCGCCCGATGGCGTGTGCGACCTTGGCGAGCCTGATGCGCAGCGCTGCGAGGCGGGGCGCGCTCAGTCCGGCGCCGACCAGCTCGCGCAGACTGTCGGCCAGGGCGAGCGCCTGCGTGAACTCTCCCGACTCGGCCAACGCGGGCAGGAGTTGCTCCAGGACGCCCGCTCGGGCGGCCGGTTCGCCGGCGGTCGCCAGCAGCCGCTCGGCGCGGGTGAGAAGTGCCACGGCAGATCCGACGGCACCGTCGCGCAGTGCGCGGTCCCCGGCGACGGCGAAGAGCCGCCCCGCCTCGCCCGGGCGGCCCCCGTCCGCCCGCAGCGCCGCGACGGTGGTGCACCACTCGCCCTCCAGGTCCGGGTGCAGTCCGTGCGCGGCGTCGGCGGCGCTCGTCGCGAGCGCGGCGCGGCTGGCCGGGGTGAGCTGGGCGAGGAGGGTGGTCACGGTCAACGGGTGCCGGAAGGCGTACCAGTCGGGGTTCGGGTCGTCGGCGACGACGATCTGGGCGGTGACGGCGGCGTGCAGGTGGCTGAGGAGCGTTCGGTCGTCCAGGCCGGTCATGCGTTGGAGCACCGACAGCGGGAAGCGGCGGCCGAGGACGGCGGCCGCGGAGAGCAGGGCGTGGCCCTGCGGCCCCAGCCGCTCGACGCGGTGTCCGATGCCGCGCGCGAGGAGTTCCGCGAAGGCGTGCCGCAGGTCGTGGACGACCTGCCAGGTGCCGCCGGTGCGCACCAGGGCGCCGCTGCCGACCATCGACTGGAGCAACTCCTCGACCAGCAGGGGGCTGCCTCCGCTGGCCTCCCAGAGCCGGTCCAGTGCCTCTGCGGGCACGGCGTCGGGGGTGGTGCCCAGGCAGTCGGCGGTCATGGTCGCGGTGGCGTCGCGGTCCAACGAGGCGAGGTGGAGCAGGGCGCCGGTCTGGCGGCGGGCGGCGGAGTGGGCCAGGTCGAGTGTGCCGCCGGGGTCGTCCCGGCAGGTGATGAGGAGCAGCACCGGCAACTGCTCCAGGTTGTCGACGAGGTACTCGACGACGGCGAGTGTCTCGGTGTCGGCGGCGTGGAGGTCCTCCAGGATCAGCACGGTGCCGTGGTCGTGGCCGATCTGGGCCAGCAGCCGCAGGACCGCCTCGCCCAGGGCCACCAGGGAGGTGGGTCCCTGGGCGTCGGCGGCCCAGTCGGGGATCAGTCGCCCCAGCACGGGCCGGTAGGGCCCGAACCGGGAGTCGTCCAGTGGCTCCGCACCGCGGAACAGCGGCATGAGGGCCTCGGTCAGCGGTCGGAACGGCACCATGGGGCCGATGGTGCTGGTCCGACCGCGCAGGACCCGCATGCCGCTGCCCAGCGCGGAGCCGGTGGCCTCCGCCACCAGCCGGGACTTGCCCGTGCCGCTCTCGCCGGTCAGGAAGACGGTGCCGCCCCGGCCGTCGCGCGCCGTCTCCAGCGCGCTGGTTATCACGGCGATCTCGGGGTCCCGGCCAACGACACGCGGCGCGATGATGGGCATGGCTTCATCGTAGGCGCCCCCGGTCGTCGGCCGCCCTGTTCGGGAGGTCTTCCCGGAATGTCGGGGTGTGTCCCGCGTGTTCGCCGCCGGCGCGGGGCCGGGTCCCGCCCCCGCGCCCGTGTCAGATCGGGGCGGAGACCGTGGTGTGGGCAGCCTGGAGCGAGGCGACGACGCCGGTGCCCAGCGGCAGGCCCGCCAGCACCCGGGCCCGCTCGTTGCGCAGGTTCCGACCGGAGAGCCGCATCGCGCCGGCGGGGTCGCCGGCCACTGCGCCGCTGGATCCGGCGACCGGGGCGTCGTCGGTGGCGCAACCGGGGTGCGGGGAGAGGCGGGTCATGTCGTTTCCTCCTGAGTTCCGATGGTGGAGCGGTGCGGGGGATCGGGGTGGTGCGGTCGCCCGGTCGGGAGCGGTCGGGCGCGGGGGAAGCGGTCCGGTCGACGGTCCGCGTGCCGGGTGAGCGCCGTCGGCGTCACCGGGCACGGCGGTGGTCGGTCTGCCCTGCGCCAGGCGCGAGCAGGAGAACGGAGGGTACCGTCTCGGGAAATCCGAGCCGCAGCAGTGTGTGACCGATACCGGCCAGCCCGTCCAGCAGGCCGGGGCTGGGCACGCGGCCCGGTGTGGCGCACCGGTGGCCGTCCCGGTGCAGCGCTCCCAGGACGAGCCCCTGTCGATGCGCCAGCCGCTGTGCCGCGGCGGGGTCGCCGTCGGCGGCGAGGACGGCGAGTGCCTCCAGCGATCCCGCCTCCCCGTGGCAGGGTGTCAGGTCGGCCGTGGCGGGGCGTGCGGCCAGCCGCTCCGAGGCGGAGTCGAGCAGTGGCTGACCCAGCCGCCACGGGTCCGCGCCCGGGCCGTCGGTCGCCGCGAGCAGCCACCCCGGGGTTCCGGAGCACCAGGAGAGATCGGCCGGGGCCGCCTCCAACGCCCGGTGGGCTCGCCCCAGGAGCAGCCGGCCGGTGTCCCCGGCGGCCGCGCCGGGACGGTGCGCCGCGTGGCGCAGCAGCGCCCAGGCGATGCCGGTGGCGCCCCGGGCGAAGCCCGCCTCGGGGCCGACGGCGGGCAGTTCGCCCACGGCTGCCGTCAGTCGGTCGGCCAGGTCCTCGGCGAGCCGGCCCGCCAGGGGCAGCTCGTGGTCCGTGGCGACCGAGGTCACGGCGGCGAGCGCCCCCGCGAGGCCGTCCGCGACGGAGAGGGCGGGCGGCTGGCCGGTCGGCGACGCGGCCACGGCGAGTGCGGTCAGCGCGTCCGGGAGGGCCGCGGGTGCGTCCGTGCCGAGCAGGGTGTCCAGGCGGGACACGGCGTAGACGATCCCGCCCAGCCCACTGAACCCCCCGGGGCCGACGGCCCGGCTCAGCTCCGGCCGCTCGGCGAGGATGCGGACGAGGGCGGGCAGCCGGCTCACCGCGGCGCGAGCGAGGTCCGTGTACCGGGCGCTGCCGGTGAGGGCCCCGAGCTCGGCGAGGAAGAGGGCGACGCCGGGATAGCCGTGTGCGAGCCCGGCGCCCATCGGCAGCACCGTCCAGTAGGCGTCCTCGACGGGTTCCACACCGAGCCAGTTGGCGCGGCCGCCACCGTGCTGGGCGCGCGCCACGATGTCGTCGGCGACCCGACAGGCGGCGGCCAGCAGGAGTGAGGGGTCCGCCACCTCCGCGGGGGCGCCCGTGCCGCCGGGCGGCAGTGGCTCCGCCCGGTGGCGCCCGGTGCGGCCGGCGTCGTCGGCGGTGGCCAGTGAGGCGGTGATGATCCACTCCTGGCACCGGCGGTCCATCTCGTCCATTGCCGCGACCCGGGCCCGGACCGTGGTGAGTGCGGCTTCCCCGAGCATTCCCGGAAGGTGCTCGCCCGCGGAGGTCCGGACGGTCCGGGAGCCGGGCCGGTGGCGGAACAGCGGGAGGTCGCCGGCCCAGAGGTCGGCCGTCTCGGCCTCGGCGAGCGCGAGACGCGTCGGGTCGCCCGCCGCCTCGGTCCAGAGCAGGGCGAACACCGCCTCGCGCAGCAGGGCGTCACCCAGGACACCGGGGTGGAGGGACTCCTCCAGCAGGGTGGCGTAGAGGCGCGACGGCCGTGCCACGAGACGGCACTCCAGCGCTTCGGCGCGGCGCAGCGGGCCGTCCTCGGCGAGGAACCCGGCGCGGCCGCTCTGCACGGCCCGGTAGCCGTCGTGGAACCCGTTGACGAGCGCGGCGTGGTAGTCGGTGTGCGCCACGGCGCCGCCGGCCAGCTGCGGCTGGTTCTGCGCGGGCGGTGCCGGCGCCGGGCGGAGCGTCCGGCGCATCCGGTCGGTCCCGGCCTCCTCCCAGCCCTCCACTCCCCAGGGGGCCTGGCCGGCGCCGCCGACGGCCGAGACGTCCAGTTGCCCGTGGTCTCCCAGCACGACCTGCGGCAGGACGCAGGTCTGGTAGACGGAGGCGGTGATCCGGGCCGCCGCCGGGTCGTCACCGGTGACGTTGGGCAGCGGGAGGTCGGGGTGGAAGAGGGTCTCCGCGTCCACGAGCACCGGCTGGTCGCCGTGGGCGATCAGGTTCTCCCGATGCAGGTCGGCCCCGCACAGCGCGTGTGCCAGCGCCAGCAGCGCGCCCTGCCGGCGGTAGAACCGGTCGACGTCGCCGACGGTCCGGCAGGACAGGTGGTCGACGTGTTCCATCCAGCCGTACCCCGCCGACCGCACGGTGGCGGCGGTACGGAGCGTGAGGTCGGGCACCGCGGCGTTGAGCCAGGAGACGGCGGCGTCCCACACGGCGTGGTGGTCCAGCGGACGCGGCTTGTACAGGACCCGCGTGCCGTCGCGGAAGTGGAGCCGGGCGACCGCCCGTCCGCCCAGGTGGGTGTCGCCCAGGGCGAGTTCGACGCGGGTGAGGGGGCCCGGGTCGCGCCCGGCCCACAGCCCGGCGACGATCCGCGGGCGGTCCCGCGTGTACCGGTCGGCGAGCTCGGCCGCCGCGTCCGCCGCCGAGGTGCACAGTTCGGCGAGGATTCGTGCGAGGACGGGGTACCGGGCCAGGAGGGCCACGAGTTCTCCGGGCTCGGCGAGCGATTCCGTGAAGGAGTCGAACCGCTCGGCGGGGGTGGCCCCGGTGAGGAGGTCCGAGGTGCGCGCGGTGTGCAGCTCACGCACCATCGTCCTGGCCGCCGTGTTGACCAGGCGCTCCACCAGCCACGGCCGGAACGCCGCCTCCACCGCGTGCCGTTCGGCGTCTCCGGTGGCGGGGTGGAAGGAGCTGCGGAGCCGTTCCAGCGCGTGCGCCGAGAACGGGCGGAGCACTGCCGCGAACGCGTCGCGCCAGTCGCCGTGGGCGGTGGGGGCCGCCGGTCCGTTCGCGGCGGCGCGCAGCGCCTGCTCGACGAAGACGGCCCACGGCGGGCGCGGCGCGCGTTCGCCCAGCGCGGTCGGCGACTCGTGCCACAGGGCCGCGCCGAGCGCCTCGGGCACGCCGAGCGCTGTCAGGCGTGCGGCCGTGCCTGCCGCGTCGAGTCCGGCGAGTGCCTCGCGCCACGCGGTGACCGTCGGGCCGTCGGCGGCGCTGGGGCGGCCGGGCGCGGCGAGCCGCTCCCGCAGGGTCAGTCCGCGGGCCCACCACAGCGGCGGGAGCGGCTGCGGCGGTACGCGGTCGGTCTGCGTCGCGGCGGAGGTCGAGGTCACCCGCACACCGTGGCACCGGGCCCGCGGCGGGCACATGGGGGATCGGCCCCCATATTCCCGGGGCCGCTCGGCCGCGGGGCGTGGAGACGGGTGCGCCCGAGGGCGGTGGCACCGGCCTGAGCTGTGCGAACGCCACGGTGACCGGGGCCCGCCGGGGGCGGCCGGGGGAGTGGTGGCGGGCGGGGGCACCGTGGTGACCGGTGCGGGTGGGGGCACGGGCGGGCGGTGGCGGGCCGGAATGTGGGGGCGGCCCACCGATGCCGGGCGGCCGGCCCGCGGCCGAAGCTCGGGTCGCCGGTGGTAGCCGGTTCGCGACCGAGGAGGAGCAGCCATGGGAGAACCGGTACGCGTAGGCGTCGTGGCACTGGACCGGGTGCTTGAGGCGGGCACCCGCAGCGCCCTGGAGCAAGGGGCGGATCTGCTGGTGGTGGACTCCGCCGACCGGCCGGCGGTGGTCGTGGTCGTCGTGGACCGGGTGACCGAGCCGGTGCTGGACCTGGTGCGGCGCCACCGCGCCGATGAGCACCGGCCCGAAGTGGTGCTCGTGGCGACGGAGTTGGCACCCACCTCGGCGCTGCACGCCATCGCCTGCGGCGCGCGGGGGCTGCTGCGGCGGCAGGAGGCGAGCGTGCCGCGGCTGGCCGCCACGGTGCTGGCCGCCGCCCAGGGCGACTGCTCGGTTCCCCCGGACCTGCTGGACGGGCTGCTGGAACGCGGCGCCGCCGGGGGGATGTCGGACGCCTGGGGATCGGCGGGGCTCAGCGAGCGGGAGCAGGCGGTGCTGCGGATGGTCGCCGACGGACGGGAGACGAGCGAGATCGCGCGTGAACTGTGCTACTCCGTCCGGACCGTCACGACCGTCCTGCACGACGTGACCCAGCGGTTCCGGCTGCGCAACCGTGCGCACGCGGTCGCCTACGCCCTCCGGGCGGGTCTGCTGTGAGCGGGATCGCGGTGCGTGGAGGCGTCCCGGTCGCCTTCGGCGCGGACCGGCTCCACGGTCACCGGCCCGCGCCCCGGCTGCCCGAGGCGGTTGCGGGCCGCGTCGGCCGCACCGGCGAGGTCGCGGTCCGGGTGCGGTGCGCGGAGCCGGGGCTGCGCGCCCGTTGGGACGAGCGGCTGTCCGCCGCCGGTGTCCCGACCGCCGCCGGCCCCGGGGGCCCCGGCGGCTCCGAGGTGCTGCTGGCCGTGGGCCACACGCTGCAGCAGGCCGTCGAGTTGTGCGGTCCCGACGTGCCGGGGCGCCTGCGCCCGGTGCTGGTCGCCGCCGACCGGGTCTGCCCCGAGGGGGTGCTGCGCGCCGTGCGTTGCGGTGTCCGCACGGTGCTGCGGGCCGCGGACGCCTCCCCGACGCAACTCGCCGCCGCGGTCCTGGCCGCCCACCACGGCGACGGACGGCTGCCCTACGGTGTGCTGGTGCGGCTCCTCAACGCCCCGGCCGGTGGTGCCGAGACCCCCGCGCGGGTGAGTTCCGGCGCGAGCGAGCCGCTGCAACCGCTCACGCCCCGGCAGACCGCGGTGCTGGCGCTGGTGGCGGAGGGGCACGGCAACGCCGTCATCGCCCGCGTGCTGAGCTGCTCCGAGCACACCGTCAAGAACGTCATCTACGAACTGATGTCGCGGTTGCAGGTGCGGAACCGGGCCCACGCCGTCGCCAGGGCGGTACGCGCCGGCCTGATCTGACCCTCCTGCTGCCGGTAAGGGCCGGCCCGGGTGCTCACCGCCCCGGGCCGGCCGTTCGGCGTGCCGGTCAGCCGCGAGCCGCGCCGACCGGTGCGTACACCGCGTCGCCGCGCATGCCCTCGCCCGCGGGGGAGGGCTCCGCCAGGTCCGAACCGACCGGGCCCAGCTGCCGGTTGCCCTCCCCGACGTGCACGACCCGCGGGACGAGCTGCCGCGCCTCGGCGTCGGGCACGACCGCGTAGGAGATGATGATCACCATGTCGCCCGGCTGGACGAGTCGGGCGGCGGCCCCGTTGATGCCGATGACCCCCGTACCGCGCTCGCCGGCGATGACGTAGGTCTCCAGGCGGGCGCCGTTGGTGATGTCCACGATGTGCACCTGCTCGCCGGCCAGCAGGTCGGCGGCGTCCATCAGATCCTCGTCGATGGTCACCGAGCCCACGTAGTGCAGGTCGGCCTGGGTCACGGTCGCGCGGTGGATCTTGGACTTGAAGACGGTGCGGTGCATCTCGGGCTCTCCTCGGGGGTTCGGGTGGTGCGGTTCGGTCGTCTCGGGTGCGACGGCGTGCATGGGCGATCGGATACGTCGCCGCCCCGGTTCAGCGTGGTTCGGGGACGGTGGTGGCGGCAGGCCCGGCCGCGGCCGTGGGGGTCGCCACCGGGACGGCGGCCGGCTCGGTCGGCGGGGGAGCGGGCGTGTCGGGAACGGCGGGTGCGTCCGGTGGGACCGCGTCGGCGGCGGTGGTGGTGGCGCGGCGCACCGGCCCCGACACCGTCGCGGCCAGCGCCATGGCCACCATCCACACCGTCAGCACACCGGCGGCGGCGCGCACCCCGAGACCCTCCAGCAGCAGACCGCCCGCCAGGGCCCCCAGCGGGAGCGCTCCGTTGGCGAGCAGGCTGGAGGCGCTGAGGACGCGGCCCCGCAGCGCGTCCGGGGTGGTGGCCAGCTGGTAGCTGCCGACGGCGACGTTCCACACGGGCCCGACGAACCACATCGCCACGTACGCCACGGCCGCCGGCCACAGCCCGCCGCCCAGGAAGAGGACGCACATCAGCAGCGCCCACACCCAGTTCGCGCCGATGACGAGGACGTTCAGCGGCACCCGGCGGCAGAACCAGCCCGCCGCCAGCGAGCCGGCCATCCCGCAGGCCCCGGCGACTCCGAGCAGGACCCCCACCGACGCCGGCCCCGCGCCCTCCTCGGCCAGCAGCACGATGACGACCAGGAACAGCGCCCGGAACAGCATGTTGCTCCCCGCCACGAGCAGCGCGGCGGAGCGCAGGAACGGACGGCGCCACAGCCAGGCCAGCCCCTCGAACATGCGGCCGAACTGCTCGGTGATCCGGGCGCGTCTGCTCCTGACCGGGCCCGTGCCGTCCGGGACCGCCGCCCGGGCGGGCCGCCGGACCTGGAAGTCCTTCCGGATGCACAGCAGCGTCACGAGGGAGACCAAGTAGGCGAAGGCCTCCAACACGAACGGCACGGCGCGGCCGAGGCCGAACAGCACGCCGCCCAGCGGGGTTCCCACCATCGTCGCGGCGCGGCTGCGCGACTCGTTGCGCGCCAGCGCCAGTGAGAGCTGCGAACGGTGCACGACATTGGGCACCGCGGCGGTCGAGGCCAGCCCGTTGAGCACGGTCAGCGTGCCCTCGACGAAGCCGACGACCATCACGTGCGCCAGACGGAGCTCACCGAGCACCAGCGCCAGCACGATGCTGGCGGCGCCCAGAGCCCGGAGCGCGTCGCACCAGACCATCACCCGCTTGCGGTTCCACCGGTCGACCAGGACCCCGGCGGGCAGCTGGAAGAGCAGGGCCGGCAGCAGGGTCACGAAACCCACCAGCCCCGCGTCGGCGGCGGAACCGGTGACGGCCAGGATCAGCAGCGGGTAGGCGACCGTGGAGGCGGTCGAGCCGACGAGCGCCACCGCGGACCCGCCCCACAGCAGCATGAAGTCGCGGTTGCGCCGCAGCGGCGTGACCTCCGGGCCGCCGTGCGGGCCACCGGTTGTCGTCATGGACCTTCCCACCTCTCTGATCCCGCGGGCACCGCGGACCCCGCAGCGCCGGGCGCCGGGCGTACGGGGCCGCCCCGGCCGGGCCGCACGGCGTGGTCGCCGGGCGGTGCCGCCAGCTTCGCGGCGACGACGGGCCGTCCACAGGGAAGTACGCGCACAAACCGCGACGGGCGCGCTGCCAAGGACTCCGCCGGAAGTTCTCTGCCCCCGCCATCGACAGGAGCCGACCCTGGCCACATGACTGCTGACCCACCCCTCCTCACTGCCCGTTCGAGCTCGCGGCGGAGCGGTGGCCGCCCGGGCCGCTCCCTCCCCCACCTGGTCGAGGCGGCGCCCGCCGCCTCCCCGGGAACGCGCGACCTTGCCGCCCGCCGGGGCGAGATACGCGGGCTGCTGCGCGAACACGGCGCGGTGCTGCTGCGCGGCTTCGGCCCCGGTGACGTCGACGGGTTCGACGGTGTCGTCCGCACCCTGGGCGGGCTGCCCCTCGGCTACGCCGAGCGCTCCTCGCCGCGCAGCACCATCAAGGGCAACGTCTACACCTCCACCGACTACCCGCCGGCCGAGGAGATCTTCCTCCACAACGAGAACTCCTACCAGGCGACCTGGCCGCTGACGCTGTTCTTCTACTGCGTCAGCCCGCCCGACACCCAGGGCTCCACCCCGCTCGCCGACACCCGCAGGGTCCTCGCCGCGATCGACCCCGACGTCCGGGAGGAGTTCGCCGCCCGCGGCTGGATGGTGGTCCGCAACTTCAGCGAGGGCTTCGGCGTGCCGTGGCAGCAGGCGTTCAACACCGAGGACCGCGCCCAGGTCGAGGCGTACTGCGCACGCGGCGGGATGACCGCCGAGTGGACACCGGGCGGGCTGCGGACCCGCGCCCGCCGGCAGGCCGTCCACCGCCACCCGGTCACCGGGGAGCAGGTGTGGTTCAACCACATGACGTTCTTCCACGTCACGACCCTGAAGCCCGACGTGTGCGCCGCGCTCCGCGAGATGTACGCGGAGGAGGACCTCCCCACCAACACGTACTACGGCGACGGCGCCCCCGTGCCCGACGACGTCGTGGCGCACATCCGGGGCTGCTACCGCGCCCAGTGGCGGCGCTTCGACTGGCAGCGTGACGACGTGCTGGTCGTGGACAACATGCTGGCCGCGCACGCCCGCGAGCCGTTCACCGGCCCCCGTCGGATCGCCGTCGCCATGACCGAGCCCTCCGACGGCCCCGTCGAGCAGAGCTGACCGCCCCGCCGCCCCGCGCGCGGCGGCCGCCCCCGCGCCCGACCGGACCGACCGGTGCGGGCCCCGTACCGCACCCCCCGCAGCCCCGACCGCGGCACGCCGCCCCCGGGGCCCGCCCCGCACCGGCAGCACCGCCGCCGGACCACACGCCCAGGGAGACGACCGATGGAAAGCGCCGACGGCGGATACCCGCTGTCCCACGCACAGGAACAGCTCTGGCTGCTCGACCAGCTCAGGCAGGGCGGCGCCACCGAGTACCTGATGCACGAGACCTTCCGCATCGTCGGCCCGCTGGACGACCGGGCGCTGTCGGCGGCGCTCACGGAGATCGCCGGCCGGCACGAGGTGCTGCGTACCCGCTACGGCACCGAGGGCGGGTCGCCCGTCCAGCTCATCGACGACCCGTCGCCCGTCGTCCCCGACCGCGCGGACCTCGGCGACCTTCCGCGTGCGGAGCGCGAGGACCGGCTGCGGCAGCTGGTCGAGGAGCGGAGCCGACGCCCGCTGGACCTGCGGGCGGAACACCCCTGGCGCGCGGCGCTGGTCCGGCTCGCACCCGGGGAGCACGCGCTGCTCCTCACCTTCCACCACATCGCGTTCGACGGCTGGTCCTGGGGGATCGTCGCCGACGAACTCCGCGCGCTCTACGAGGCGTTCAGCACCGGCGGCCCCGACCCGCTGGAGCCGCTGGAGCTCCAGTACGCCGACTACGCCGAGTGGCGCCGGGAGTGGCTGGCGGCACAGCCCGAGGTGACCGACCGGCAGCTCGACCACTGGCGGCAGCGGCTCGCCGGCCTCGAACCACTGGACCTGCCGACGGACCGACCCCGCCCCGCCACCTGGCAACCGGACGGCGACATCGTCCGCTTCACCGTCCCCGCCCCCCTCGCAGCCCGCGTCCGGGAACTGGCGCAGGAGCGCGGAGCGACGCTCTTCATGGCCTACCTCACCGCCTACCAGCTGCTGCTGGCCCGGTACGGCGGCCGTGCGGACGTCGCCGTCGGAGTCTCCTTCGCCCGCCGCGACGACGTGCGGCTGGAGAAGCTGCTCGGGATCTTCCTCGACACCGTCGTGATCCGCGGCGACCTCGGCGGCCACCGCACCTTCCCCGAGCTGCTGGACGGCGTCAAGGACGCCACCCTCGACGCCTACGGCAACCAGGACGTCGCCTTCTCCCAGGTGGTGGCGGCGCTGGACCCGCCGCGCGACCCCGGCCGCAACCCGCTCTTCCAGGCCGGGTTCGCCCTCCACAACGCCCACCGCAGCCCCTTCTCCCTTCCGGGGCTCACCGTCACCCGCGAGGAACCCACCACCCGCAGCAGCGCGTTCGACCTCTCCCTCCACCTCGCCGAGCGGGCCGACGGCAGCCTGACAGGGGAACTGCTCTTCCCCGTCGCGCTGTTCGACCGCGACCGGATGGAACGCATGGCGGCCAACCTGCTCCAACTGCTGGAGGGCGTCACGGACCACCCCGGGAGGCCGGTCGCCGAACTCGACCTGCTCGCCCCCACCGAGCGCGCGACGGTGCTCGGCTGGGGCGAAGGCCCGCTCGCCCCCACCGGCGACGACCGGCCCCTGGTACGCATGGTGCTGGACCGCGCGGCCGCCACCCCCGACGCCGTCGCCGTCGCCCACGACGACGGTGACGTCACCTACGCCCGACTGGCCCACCGCGCCGCCGAACTGGCCGCCGCCCTGGTCGACGCGGGCGTCCGCACGGCCGACCCCGTCGCCGTCAGCCTGCGTCGCGGACCCGACCTGGTCGCCTCGCTCCTCGCCGTACTCGGCACGGGCGCACAGCTCGTGCCCCTCGCCACCGACCTGCCCCCGGCGCGCCGCAACGCGCTGCTCGCCGACTCCGCCGCCGGCGTCGTCCTGACCGCCGACGAGTTCCGCGACCGGTTCGCCGAGAGCGCCCGCGTCCTCACCGTCGACACCCTCCCCACCACGCCGAGCGGCGCCGGGTACCTGCCGCCCGCCGGGTTCCCGTACCGCGCCGACCCCGACGACGCCGCCTGCCTCATCTACACCTCGGGATCGACCGGCACCCCCAAGGGCGTGGTCGTCCGCCACGGCGGACTCCGCAACCGCGTCCTGTGGTCGGTCGACCGCTACGCCATGACCCCGGCCGACAGGCTGCTGCAGAAGACGACCATCGGCTTCGACGCCGCGATGTGGGAGTTCCTCTCCCCGCTGGTCTCCGGCGGCACCGTCGTCGCCGCCCCCGACGACGCGCACCGCGACCCCGCCGTCATGGCCGCCGCGGTGGCGCGCCACCGGGTCACGCTGCTGCAGGTGGTCCCCTCCGTACTGCGGCTGCTCGTCGAGGAGCCGGCCCTCGCCGGATGCTCCACCCTGCGGCTGGTCAGCTCCGCGGGCGAACCGCTGCCCGCGTCGCTCTGCGAGGGGCTGCGGGCCGTGCTCCCCCAGGTCGAGGTCCACAACACGTACGGACCCACCGAGTGCTCCATCGACTCCACCCACCAGGCGTACCGCCCCGGCGACCCGGCCGCCGGAGTCGTGCCCATCGGCCGGCCGCTGCCGGGCGCCGGGGTCTCCGTCGTGGACGCCGCCGACCGGTTGGTGCCCGTGGGCGTCCCCGGCGAGCTGTGCGTGCGCGGCGTCGGACTGGCCCGCGGCTACCACGCGAGAGCCGCGCAGACCGCCGAGCGGTTCACCCCCGACCCGTACGCGACCACCCCCGGCGGCCGGTGGTACCGCACCGGCGACCTGGTGCGCTGGCGGGCCGACGGCACCCTGGAGTTCCTGGGACGCACCGACGACCAGGTCAAGGTGCACGGGGTGCGGATCGAACCGGCCGAGATCGAGGCGCTGCTCACCGCACACCCCGCCGTGGCCGCCGCCGCCGTCACCGCGACCCGCGACGCGCACGGCGACACCGCACTCACCGCCTACGTCGTGCCGGCCGCGCGCGACGACGAGTTGGCCGCCACGCTGCTCGACCACCTCGCGGACCGGCTCCCCGCTCCCGTCGTTCCCGGTCGGCTGCTGCTGCTGGAGCAGATGCCGCTGACCGCCAGCGGCAAGACGGACCGCCGCGCGCTCCCCGACCCCGACCCCGACCGGGCCGGCTCCGGCGGTGCCGCCACCTCCGCCGCCTCCGCCGACGGTGTCGCGCCGAGCGACCCGACCGAGGCTGCGATCGCCGCGACGATGGCCGAGGTGCTCGGCGTTCCCGTCACCGACACCCGCGCGGACTTCTTCGCCCTGGGCGGCCACTCCCTCCTCGCCATCCGCCTCGCGCTGCGACTGCGCCGCACCTTCGGCGTCGAGCTGACGGTGGCAGAACTGTTCGACGACCGCACCGTCGCCGGCCTCGCCGACCGGGTCCGCCGGGCCGCCGCGCCCGTCGACACGGTGCGGCCCGAGCCGCGGGAGGGCGGCCTGCCGCTCTCCCACGGCCAGCAGCGGCTCTGGTTCCTGGAGCAGCTGGACCCCGGCGGCTCCGAGTACCTGATACCGCTGGCGCTGCGGCTCCGGGGCCCGCTCGACACCGACGCGCTGCGCGGTGCCCTGGAGGACGTCGCCCGGGTCCACGAGGTGCTGCGCACCCGCTACACCGACCGGGACGGCACGCCGCTCCAGCACGTCGACCCGCCCGGGAGCGTCCCGTTCCACCTCGCCGACCTGACCGCCGGACCCGGCGGGCGGGGAAGCGGCGTGCCCGAGCGGCTGAGGGAGGACCGCGCCCGGGAACTGGTGGAGCAGGCGCTGCGCGTCCCGTTCGACCTCTCCCGGGAGCACCCGCTGCGCGCCACCGTCGTGCGTGCGGCCCCCGACGACCACTGGCTCGCCCTGACCTCACACCACATCGCCTTCGACGCCTGGTCCACCAAGATCTTCCTCCGCGACCTCGACCGCGCCTACCGGCTGCGGACCGGCGGCGACGGCGCCCCGCTCGGCTCGCCCGCCGTGGGGTACGCCGACTACGCCGCCTGGCAGCGGCGGCAGGAGGACACCGAGGCGACGGCCGACCACCTGGCGTACTGGCGGGACCGACTCGCGGACCTCGTCCCCGTCGAGCTGCCCACCGACCGGCCCCGGCCGGCGCTGCGCGACCCCCGCGGCGACACCGTGGTCGTGGACCTCCCGGCCGCGACCGCCGCAGCCGTCTCCCGTCTCGCGGCACGCCACGGCGCCACCCCGTTCATGACGCTGCTCACCGCGTTCCAGGTGCTGCTGCACCGCTACACCGGCCGCGCCGACATCGCGGTCGGCACGCCGGTGGCGGGTCGCACCCGCGAGGAGACCGAGGAACTGCTGGGCGTCTTCGTCAACAACCTGGTGATCCGCACCGACCTCGCCGGATCACCCGCCTTCGCGGACCTCCTGGAACAGGTCCGCGAACGCACCCTGGAGGCGTTCGCCCACCAGGAGGTCCCCTTCGAGCGGGTCGTCGAGGAGGTCGCCCCCGGACGCGACCTCTCGCGCAGCCCCCTCTTCGAGGTGATGTTCGAGCACCAGCACATGGCGGGCATCGCCGGCTCCCTCGGCGACCTTGCCGTCGAACCGCTGCGCGCGGGGGAGGGCGTCGCCAAGTACGACCTGACCCTCACCGTCAAGGAGCGGCCCGACGGCCGCATGCACTGCTGGTTCGAGTACGCCACCGCACTCTTCGACCGCGAGACCGTCGAGCGGCTCGCGACCCACTACCTGCGGGTGCTGGAGTCGGCGCTGACCGGCCCCGACACCGCCGTCGGGGAACTCCGACTGATCCCGGACGCCGAACTGCGCCGCCTCACCACCGAATGGCCCGACCCGCTCGACCCCGCCGTCCCCGGCGTGGCGGCCGACGGCACCCCGGACGCCACCGTCCCGGAGCTGTTCGCCCGCCGGGCAGCGGCCACCCCGGACGCCGTCGCCCTCCTCCACAGCGGTCCGGCGATGAGCTACGGCGAGCTGGAACGACGCAGCCGCCGCCTCGCGCACCGCCTGCGCGAGCTGGGGGCAGGGCCGGAGACGGTCGTCGCCTCCTGCCAACCCCGGAGCGTCGACACGGTCGTCACCCTGCTGGGCGTGCTGCGCGCGGGCGCCGCCTACCTCCCGCTCGACCCGGCGCACCCGCCGCGCCGCCTCGCGGGCATCCTCGCCGACGCCGAGGTGCCGCTGGTGGTCACCACCGCCGCGCACCGCGACACCGCGACCGCCGCCGCCGACGGCCGGACCGTGGTCACCGTCGACGAACTCCCCGAACCGCCCCCCGGCGCCGACGCCGCGGCTCTCCCGCCGCCGGACCCCGAGGCGCTGGCCTACGTCATCTACACCTCGGGTTCCACCGGCCGGCCCAAGGGCGTCATGATCGACCACCGCGCCTACGCCCACCACTGCCTGACCGCGGCGCACCTGTACGGCATCGCCCCGGGGGAGCGCGTCGGCCAGCTCTCCGCGCCCACCTTCGACGTGGCGATGGAGCAGATCGCCGCGCCGCTGGTGGTCGGCGCCACCGTCGTCGTCGCCGACCCGCTGTTCTGGACGCCGGAGGAGCTGCCGGGCAAGCTCGCCGAGCACCGCGTCACCGTCCTGGAGACCACCCCGGCGTACTACCGCGAGGTGATGGCGCACGACACCTCCGCCCTCACCGACCTGCGGCTGATCAATCTCAGCAGTGAGGTCGTGACGGTCTCCGACGCCCGCCGGTGGGAGGAGACCGGGCTGCCCGGCCGCTTCATCGCCTGCTACGGACCGACCGAGGCCAGCGTCAGCTCCGTCCTCCACACCGAGCTGGGCGACCTCGCCAGGCAGCGCGGCACCGCCTCCCTCCCGCTGGGGCACGCGTTCCCCGGCACCCGCGCCTACGTCCTGGACGCCCGGCAGCGCCTCGTCCCCACCGGCGTCCCCGGCGAGCTCTGCCTGGGCGGCGTGCGGCTGGCCCGCGGGTACCACGGGCGACCGGAGCTGACCGCCGACCGCTTCGTGCCCGACCCCTTCGGCCCGGCCGGTGGCCGGCTCTACCGCACCGGCGACCTCGTGCGCCACCGCCCGGACGGCGTCCTGGAGTTCCTCGGCCGCATCGACCAGCAGGTCAAGATCCGCGGCCTGCGGATCGAGCTCGGCGAGATCGAGGCCGCGCTCACCGAGCACCCCGGGGTGAGCGCCGCCGCGGTCGTCGCCCGGGAGGCGGCCGCGGGCGGAGCGGACCTCGCCGCCTACGTCGTGGGCGAGGACGGGCACGCCCTCGAACCCGCCGCGCTCCGCGAGCACCTGCGGGAGAGACTGCCGGACTACATGGTCCCGACGCTGTGGACGGCGCTCCCCGCGCTGCCGATGACCTCCAGCCAGAAGATCGACCGCCGGGCGCTCCCGGACCCCGAGATCGGCACCCCCCGGCCGTACACCCCGCCCCGCGACCCCGCCGAGGAGGCCGTGGCCACCGTCTGGGCGGAGACCCTGGGCCTGGAACGCGTCGGCGCGGACGACGACTTCTTCCTGCTGGGCGGGCACTCCCTGCTCGCCACCCGCGTCCTGGCGCGGCTCCGCGAGACCTTCGCCCTCGACCTGCCGCTGCGGCTGCTGTTCGAGGCGACCACCGTCGCCACGCTCGCCGCGGCCGTCACCGCGGCCGTGGAGGCCGAGATCGCCCAGCTCTCCGACGACGAGGTCACCCGACTGCTGAACCGGGAAGGCGCACGATGACCCACCAGACCCTGGACGCCGCGGCCCTGCGCGCACAGCTGCTCAGCCGCCTGCTGCGGGGCGCGGCCCCCGCCCGCCCCGACCTCCTCCCCACCGTCCCCCGCGGCGGCCCGCTGCCGCTCTCCCACGCCCAGCGGCGCCTGTGGGTCCTGGACCGCCTCGCGCCGGGCGGCACTGCCTACCTGATGACCGCCGCGCTGCGGCTGCGCGGCGAGCTGGACCCCGCCGCGCTGACCCTCGCCCTCGACGAACTCCTCGCGCGCCACGAGGTGCTGCGCACCCGCTACGAGGAGCGTGACGGCGAACCCTCCCAGATCATCGACCCGCCCGGTCCGCTGCACCGCACCGAGACCGACCTGCGCCCGCTCCCCGCCGACCGGCGGCGCGAGAGGCTGGCAGCCCTCGCCACCTCCGACCGCGAACCGGTCGACCTCGCCACCGGGCCCGTCACCCGGGCGGTGCTGGCCCGCACCGCCGACACGGAGCACGTTCTCTTCCTGACGGTGCACCACATCGCCTCCGACGGGGTCACCGAGGACCTGCTGGTGGGTGAACTCCTCGACGCCTACCACCGTCACAGCACCGGCGGCCCCGCGCCCGTCCCCGCACCGGGCGACGAGGACACCTCCCGGCCGCAGTACGCCGACTTCGCCGCCTGGCAACGCGGCCACCTCACCCCTGAGCGGCTCGACACCGAACTCGCCTACTGGCGCGACCGGCTCAGCGGCCTGGAGCCGCTGCGACTGCCCACCGACCGGCCCCGACCCGCGGTACGCGAGGACGCGGGCGCCGTCGCCGGGTTCGAGGTGCCCGCCGCCGTCGCCCACCGCGTCGCGGCGCTCGCCAAGGAGGCCGGGGCCACCCCGTTCATGGCCTACCTCGGCGTCTTCCAGCTGCTGCTCGGCCGGTACTGCGGTACCCGGGACGTCGCCGTCGGCACCCCGGTCTCCGGCCGGGACCGCCCCGAGACCCAGCGGATGGCCGGCCTCTTCCTCAACACCCTGGTGCTGCGTGCCGACCTCGGCGGTGAGCCCGACTTCCGGGAACTCCTCACCCGGCTCCGCACCTCGACCCTGGACGACTACGGCCACCAGCAGGTGCCCTTCGACCGCCTCGTCGCCGCCCTGGACCGCGAACGCGACCCCTCCCGGAACCCGCTGGTCGACACCCTGTTCCTCTGGGACGCGGCACCGGCCGACGGCGCCCCGCACGGGGCCCGCCGCGCCGGCGCGCTCACCGCCGAACAGCTGCCGGTGGGGGAGACCACCGCCAAGTTCGACCTGACCCTCTCGGTCACCGAACGCGCCGACGGCTCGCTGCGCGGCGGCCTCAACTACGCCACCGCCCTCTTCGACGCCGACACCGCGGGGCGCGCGGCCGACCACTACGTCCGGCTGCTCGCCGCGGTGGCCGCCGCACCCGACACCCCGGTCCACTCGCTGGAGATGATGGCGCCGCCCGAGCGCCACCAGGTGGTCCACGCGTGGAACGACACCGCCGTCGACCACCCGGGCGGCACCCTGCACGGGCTGATCGAGGCACAGGCGGCGCAGCGCCCCGGCGCGGTCGCGGTCCGCGCCGACGGAGCGGAGCTGACCTACGCCGAGACCGACCAGCGCGCCGAGGCGCTCGCCGCCCTGCTGCGCTCCCACGGCGTCGGCCCGGGAACGGTCGTCGGCGTGCACCTGGACCGCTCCCTGGCGCTGCCCGTCGCGCTGCTGGCGGTCCTCAAGGCCGGCGCCGCCTACCTGCCGCTGGAGCCGGGGCTCCCCGCCGAGCGCCTCGCCCACATGATCGAGGACTCCGGCGCGGTCGCCGTGGTCACGGCCCCGGCCGACCCCTGGCCGGAGGGCCCGACCCCGACCGTCCGGGTCGGCCCGGACGGCCGCCCGGCCGGGCCCGGGGGCACCGCCCGAACCGCCATCCCCACCCGCCCGGTGGCGGGCGAGGGCGACGCCGCCTACCTGATCTACACCTCCGGTTCCACCGGCCGGCCCAAGGGCGTGGTGATCGAGCACCGCGCCATCGTCAACCGGCTGCGCTGGATGCAGGACGAGTTCGCCATCGGCGCCGCCGACCGCGTCCTGCAGAAGACCCCCATCGGCTTCGACGTCTCCGTCTGGGAGCTGTTCTGGCCGCTGACCGCGGGCGCCACCCTGGTGATGGCGCGGCCCGGGGGCCACCGCGACCCGGCCCACCTCGCCGAGGTCATCGCCTCCGAGGGGATCACCACCCTGCACTTCGTGCCGTCGATGCTGCGCGCCTTCTGCACCACCCCGGCGCGGGAGGACGCACCGCTCACCTCCGTCCGCCACCTGCTGTGCAGCGGTGAGGCGCTCCCCGGCGACCTCGTCGCGGACGCCGCCCGCCGCTTCCCCGTCGCCCCCTACAACCTGTACGGGCCGACCGAGGCGGCGGTGGACGTCACCGGCACCCCCTGCGCCCCCGGCCGGCGCGTCACCATCGGCCGCCCCATCGCCAACACCCGCGCCCACGTCGTCGACGATGCGCTGCGCCCCGCCCCCGTCGGCGTGCCCGGCGAACTGCTCCTCGGCGGCGTCCAACTGGCCCGTGGCTACCACGGGCGGCCCGACCTGACCGCCGACCGGTTCGTGCCCGACCCCTTCGGCCCGGCCGGCGGCCGGCTCTACCGCACCGGCGACCTGGCGCGGTGGCTGCCCGACGGCAGCATCGACTACCTGGGGCGGTTGGACGACCAGGTCAAGATCCGCGGCCAGCGCATCGAACTCGGCGAGGTGGAGGCGCGGCTGCGCGAGCACCCGTCCGTCCGGGACGCCGCCGCGACCGTCCGCGACGGCCGACTCGTCGGCTACCTGGTCCCCGACGCGGACACCGGGCAGGACCCCGACCCCGCCGCCGTCCGCGGCTGGCTGCGCGAGCGGCTCCCCGAGGCCATGGTCCCCGCCGACTGGGTCGTCCTGGCGCGCCTCCCGCTCTCCCCCAGCGGCAAGACCGACCGGCGCGCCCTGCCGGCGCCCGACCGCGCGGGCGCGCGGGCGACCGCCGGGCACGTCGCCCCCCGCACCCCCGTCGAGGAGGTACTCGCGGAGGAGCTGGCGCACGCCCTGGGCCTGGAACGGATCGGGGTGACCGACCGCTTCTTCGACCTCGGCGGCGACTCCATCCGCGCCATCCGCGCCGTCGGCGCGCTGGCCGGCCGGGGAGTGGCCCTCTCCGTCCAGCACCTCTTCACCCACCCCACCGTCGCCGAACTGGCCACGGTGGCCGTCATGGGCGACGACACCCCGGGCGCCGCGCTCGTCGAGCCGTTCGCGCTGCTCACAGCCGAGGAACGGGCGGCCCTGCCCGGCGGCCTCGCCGACGCCTATCCGATGGGCGAGGTCCAGGCCGGCATGGTCTACGAACTCCTCGCCGACCCGGGCGCCAACTCCTACCTGAACGTCAGCAGCTTCCACTTCACCGACGACGGCCCCTTCTCCGAGGCGGCGCTCCGCGCCGCCATCGACCGCACCGTCGCCCGCCACGAGATCCTGCGGACCTCCTTCGCCCTCACCGGCTACGCCCGCCCCCTGCAACTCGTCCACCGCGAGGCGCCGGTCACCGTCGGCGTCACCGACCTGCGGTCCCTGCCCCCGCAGAAACAGCGCGATGCCATCGCCGCCCACCGCGCGACCGAGGCCGACACCCCGTTCGACCTCGCCACCGCGCCCCTGGTCCGCTACCACGTCCACCGCACCGGCGACCGGGCCTGGACCCTCACCCACACCGAGTGCCACGCCGTCCTCGACGGCTGGAGCCACCACTCGGTGATCCAGGAGATCCGCGCCGGGTACGGCGCGCTCCGCGAGCATCCGGACCACCCGGCGGACCCGCCGCCCCGGGCGCGCTACGCCGACTTCGTCGCCCGGGAGCTGGCATCCCTCGCCTCCGAGGACGACCGCGCCTTCTGGCGCGCCCGACTGACCGACCACCCCCGGCTGGAGCTGCCCGCCGCCACCGCGCCGGCGGAACGCGGCGGCCCCGCCCACGAGGTGCGGGCGCCCTGGCACGACCTCGCCCCCGAACTGCGGGAACTGGCCTCCGCCACCGGGACCTCGCTGAAGACCGTCCTGTACACCGCGCACCTGGCCACCCTCGGCGCCCTCTGCGGCCAACGCCGGTTCCTCGCGGGGGCCGTCTGCAACGGCCGCCCCGAGCTGCCCGACGGCGACGACACCCGCGGCATGTACCTCAACACCGTGCCGTTCGCGGTGGACCTCGACGCCCCGAGCTGGCGCGCACTGCTCCGCGCCGTCTTCGCGGAGGAGGCGGCGGTCTGGCCACACCGGCGCTACCCCCTGCCCGCCATGCAGCGCGAGTGGGGCGAGGGCACCCCGCTGGTCGACGTGGTCTTCGGCTACCTCGACTTCCATGTGCTCGACCAGTCGGGCGCCGCGCCCGACGAGGTCACCGACAGCAGCCCCAACGAGTTCACCCTCGACGTCTGGACCTTCCCCGGCGACCTGCGGATCACCTGCCGCCCCGGCTGGGCCGACCGGGCCCGCCTGGAGGCGTTCGCCGCGGTGTTCCTGCGGGTGCTGCGGGCCATGGCACGGACCCCGGACGCCGACCCGCGGCGGCTTGTGCCCGTGGAGCTGACGGCGGCCGCACGGCCCGTGACACAAACCGACCCGCTCCCCGAGCTCACCCTGCCCGAGCTGGTCCTGCGCGCGGGACGGCCCGGAGCGGTGGCGCTCACCGCCGACGGGGCGGAGGTCACCCACGACGAACTCGGGCGCCGCGCAGAGGCGTTCGCCCGACTGCTGCGGCGCCGCGGCGTGGGCGCCGAGACCCCCGTCGCGGTCTGCCTGGAACGCGGCCCCGAGACCGTTGTCGCCCTGCTGGGCGTGATGCTCGCCGGCGGCACCTATCTCGCCGTCGACCCCGACTACCCCCGCGACCGGATCCGCTACCTGCTGGAGGACTCCGGCGCCTCCCTGCTGGTGACCCGCGCCGACCTGGTGGACCGCCTCGCCGGCACGGGCGGCCCGGAGCGACTGCTGTGGGAGGACGTCGAGCGCGACATCCGCGACAGCCCCGCCGACGCGACGACCGACCCGCTGCCGCGCGCCGCCTCGCCCGACTCCGCGGCCTGCCTCATCTACACCTCGGGTTCCACCGGCCGCCCCAAGGGCGTGCAGATCACCCACCGCAACATCGTCCGCCTCGTCCACGACGAGAACCACGCCCGCCTCGGGCCGGACGACGCGGTGCTGGTGGTCTCGCCCCTCGCCTTCGACGCCTCCACCTTCGAGCTGTGGGCGGCCCTGGCATGCGGCGGGCGCCTCGTCCTGTGCCCGCCGGGCACCCCCACCACCGACACCCTCGCCGACCTGCTGACCGGGAGCGGTGTCACCGTCGCCTTCCTGACCACCAGCCTCTTCCACCTGATGACCGAACGCCGCCCCGAGGCGCTGGCCGCCCCGCGCGCCGTCCTCACCGGCGGCGACGTCCTCTCCCCGTCCCACCTGCGGGAGGCGCGGGCCCACGGCGTCGCGGTGAGCAACATGTACGGGCCCACCGAGTGCACCACCTTCGCCACCGCCCACCACGACATCACCCCCGACCCCGCGGGCGGCCCCGTGCCGATCGGCTCCCCGATAGCCCGGACCACCGCCCTGGTGGTGGACCCCGGTATGAACCCGGTACCCCACGGTGTCGCGGGCGAGTTGCTGCTCGGCGGGCCCGGCGTGGCCCGCGGATACCACCGGCGCCCGGAACTGACCGCGGAGCGCTTCGTCCCCGACCCCACCGGCGCCACCCCCGGCGGCCGGCTCTACCGCACCGGCGACACCGTCCGCCAGGACCCCGACGGCACGCTCCACTTCCTCGGCCGGCGCGACCACCAGGTCAAGGTGCGGGGCCACCGCATCGAGCTCGGCGAGGTCGAGTCGGCGCTCGCCGCGCTCCCCGGCGTCTCGGCGGCGGCCGCCGCCGTCTGCCGCACCGGGGCCGACGGCGACAAGGAACTCGTGGGCTACGTTGTCGGACGTCCCGGTGCCGACGCCCTGGACCGCGCCGCGCTCCGCGCCGCGCTCCGCACCCGGGTGCCGGCGTTCCTCGTCCCTACCGCCTGGGTCGAGCTGCCCTCGCTGCCGCTCAACGGCAACGGCAAGGTCGACCGTGCGGCCCTGCCCGCGCCCGACCGCGTCACCGCCGGTGACGCCCACCGGGCGCCCCGCACCGCCGCCGAGCGGGCGATGGCGCAGGTGTGGTGCGAGGTCCTCGGCCGGGAACGCGTCGGGGTGGACGACGACTTCTTCCTGCTGGGCGGCCACTCCCTCCTCATCCTGCGCGCGGTGGCGCTGCTGCGGGAGCGGCACGGGCTCCAGCTGACGGTCCGCGCCTTCGTGGAGCACCAGACGCTGGAGGCGGTGGCGGCGGTGGCCGAGCGCGGCACCCCCGCGGGCGCGACCGCCCCCGCCCTGATGTGGCTCCGCGAGAAGGGCGACCGGGCACCGCTGTTCTGCGTGCACCCCGGCGGCGGCAGTGCCCACTGGTACCGGCGGCTGGTGCCGCACCTCCATCCGGAGCAGCCGGTGGCCGCGCTGGAGTGGCCCGGACTGCAGGCCGGGCCCGGCGAACCCGTCCCGACCGCGGCCGAGATGGCCTCCCGGTACCTCGGGGAGATCCGGCGGGCCCGGCCCCGGGGGCCCTACCGGCTGCTGGGCTGGTGCGGCGGCAGCGGCATCACCGCCGAGCTCGCGGACCGGCTGCGGGCGGACGGCGAGGAGGTGACCTTCGTCCTGCTCGACCCCGGGCTCGACAGCCACGACCGGGAGGGCCTGTGGCAGGAGTTCCGCCTCATCGAGCGGTGCACCGAGCTGCTGTCGGAACTGGAACGCCGGGAGGCCGCCGCCGATCCCGGCGACGTCACCGAGCTGCGGGCGGAGATCCTGCGCCTCCTGGAGCACCTGGTGGACGACGCCGACCCGGAGACGGGCATCACGCTGCCCGAGGAGAGCGGCGCCGCCGTCTGGCTGCCCTCCGCCCTGATCTGGCGCGAGGTCATGGAGATGACCCTGTCCTACCGCCACCGCTACTACCCCGGCACCCTGCACCTGGTCGCCAGTGACGAACTCGCCGACGGCGAGCACGAGGTGGCGTCCGGACAGGACTTCCGCGGCTACGTGGCACGGTGGCGGGAGCTGACCGGCGGCCTGGAGGTCCACCGGGTTCCCGGCGACCATTTCGGCGTCATGCGGAAGCCGCACGTGGACACCCTCGCGGCCACCCTGGACCGGCTGTTGGCCTGACACCAGCGCCCGAACGGGCAGCGAGCGGCGTCCGGGGCCGCCTCGACGGGTGCCGTGCGACCCGCCGCCCGGACGGGCAGCGCGGACATCTGGCGCGGGGCGCGGGGACGGAAGGGGAGCCGGCCCCCGGGGACGCGCTGTCGGCACCCGTGACGGACCGGGCGCGGGGGCGACAGCCGTCGCGGTGCCGGGCGGCTGGGCCGGGCCGGCCGCGAACACGCCGACGCCGCCGGCCCTGTCGGGGACCGGCGGCGTCCGGGGTGCGCGGTGAGGGGCTGCTCAGCGGCGCGGGAGCTCCGTCCGCTCCTGGTCGACGGCGACGAAGCGGAGTTCGGAGGTGTAGGTGTTGTGGTGTTCGTCGGTGAGCCAGGTCTGGTCGGGGGTGGGGAGCATTTCGGTGAGGGTGAGGGTGGCGCCGGGGTT
>NZ_JAAVJD010000058.1 GCF_012033735.1 Streptomyces lonarensis
CAAAGGAACCTCGTCCACCAGCAGGAAACCTGCCGACCGGACGGGGTATCAACATATCTGGCGTTGACTTTTGGCACGCTGTTGAGTTCTCAAGGAACGGACGCTTCCTTCGGACTGCCTTTCAGCAGACCCTCCGGGCTTTTCCCTTCGGTCTTTCTTTGTGTCTCCGACTCTACCAGACTCACTTCCGTGATCCTGACCCCCGGTCGGCGGGGACAATCTCTCGGCCTTTCGGCCTTTCCTCCGGGTTTCCCCTTCGGCGTTGCCAACCTTAGCTGTCTTTCCGTTCAGCGCCTAATCGGCCCTGTTCGAACGATTCCCATGGGGAATGCAACGACGACGCAGCGAGTCCACCGGATATCCGGTGGTCTTTGTGTCTGGTTGGCTGCCGCTTCGCGTGATCCGGTCCGCGGGCCCTTGGGGCACTCGCGAGCGACCGGCATCTCCTCAGCGACTCGTTCCACATTACGGCCGGGTGTCCTCGGCGTCAAGTCCCTGCGGTGGTCCGGTTCCTGGGGCGGTGGGCGCGGTAGGGGCTCACGGTGCGGTCCCCCTCGATCCAGAACCGCCAGGGGTGCACCCCGCCGGGGCCGGAGACCCCGGTCCGCGGCCCGTTGCGGACGATCGCCGGGTCGGCCGGCGTCCCCGAACGCACGGACAGGGCGCCCGCCGGTTCGGCGCAGACATCGGTGCCGTCCAACGACCGGTCCACCCCGAGCGCGGTGGCGAGGCGCGCCGGCCCGCGGGCCAACTCGTGGTCCCGGCGAGCGCTCACTCGACGGGGCCGCGCCACCTCCGTGCCGTGCAGGACCTCCCCTGCGCGCAGCAGCACCCCGCCGGCCCGGCCCTCGGGGTGGCAGACAAGGTTCAAGCAGTGCCACATGCCGTAGGTGAAGTAGACGTAGGCGTGTCCCGGCGGGCCGAACATCACGCCGTTGCGTGCGGTGCGGCCGCGGTAGGCGTGCGAGCCCGGGTCGTCCGCGCCGTCGTACGCCTCGACCTCGGTGATCCGCAGCAGCACCGGACCGCCGGGCTCGTCGCGGACCAGGACCCTGCCCAGCAGGTCGGGAGCAACGGTGAGCACGGGGCGGTCGAAGAACGAACGGGTGAGCCGGTCACCGCCCGCGGTCGCGGCGGTGGGGCACCCCTTGGAGGAGGTCTCGGTCTCGGACATGCCCTCCAGTATCACCACATCCCGCGCCGCGACAGGGTGCGTCGCAACCGTGACGTGGCTAACCCCTGCGGGCTCCCGTCCCGCGCGCCCGGCCGGCACGTCGGCCCCCGCTCACCGGTAGCCGAAAACCGGTCCGCGGAAAGCGACTTACCGATGCCCGCGCCTCCGGGAGGTCGGCCGCCGTGATCATTACCCTGGCCGACGACCCACCGTTCGCCAGACAGAGGAGGCCACCATGACCGAGTCCCGCCGCCCGCTCCCCCACGCCTTCCACCCGCCCGTCGAGTCGTTCACCCTGATCAGCGACGACGTGCTCGACGGCATGGCGATCAAGGACGACCAGGTGAAGGCGAAGGGCGACACCTCACCGCACCTGCGCTGGGCCGGGGCGCCCGAGGGCACGAAGAGCTACGCGGTCACCTGCTTCGACCCCGACGCCCCGACCGGGAGCGGCTACTGGCACTGGTCCGCCTTCGACATCCCGGCGGGCGTCACCGAGCTGCAGCGCAACGCCGGCGCTCCCGGCCACGGCGGCATGCCCTCCGGCAGTGTGCAGGTGCGCAACGACGGCGGCAGCCACGGCTTCGAAGGCGCCGCGCCGCCCCCCGGCGACGGTGAGCACCGCTACGTGTTCACCGTCTACGCCGTCGACACCGAGCACCTCGGGCTGGACCGGGACGCGACCCCGGCCCAGGTCGGCTTCATGCTGCGCTTCCACGCCATCGGGCGCGCCCAGCTGATCGGGACCCACGAGGTGGCATCCCAGGGGTGAGCGGGCGAACTTCCCGCTAAATCCGTTGTCCCGACCCCTCCGCGTGGGCAGAGTGAAAACGTGCCCACCGCGGGTGGGTCGGGGACCGGAGGTGGGCGGGATGCGCAGGACGCTGGTGCTCAACGCGAGTTTCGAGCCGCTGTCGGCGGTGTCGCTGCACCGTGCGGTCGTGCTGGTGATGCAGCAGAAGGCCGTGGTGGAACAGGCGGACCCGTCACGACTGCTGCGGTCGGCCGGTGTGGCGGTGCCCGTGCCGAGGGTGGTGCGGCTGTGCCGGTACGTGAAGGTGCCGTACAAGCAGCGGGCGCCGTGGTCACGGCGCGGGGTGCTCGTCCGGGACGGTTTCCGCTGCGGCTACTGCGGGCGGCGGGCGAGCACCGTGGACCACATCGTCCCCCGGTCGCACGGCGGGGAGGACAGCTGGCTGAACACCGTGGCGGCCTGCGGTGAGGACAACCACCGGAAGGCGGACCGAACGCCGGCCCAGGCGGGGATGAGTCTGCTGGTCAAGCCCTTCGAGCCGACGCCGGGCGACGCGCTGCTGCTGGGGCTGGAGAGCCGGGACGGAGCGGCGCTTCCGGAGTGGCTGCGGCGCCCCGCGGTGGCCTGACCGCCGCCGCCCGCGCCGAACGGTCCCGTGCGTGCAGCCGGCCGGCTTGTCGAGCTTGGGCGGGGAGGTGTCGCGCCCCGGGGCGGGTGCCGCACCGCCCCCGTCGCCCCCGCCGTCGGGCGCGGCCAGCTTGCCCAGGCTGCCGCCGAGCCCCTTGAGCGCCTCGCCGATCTCGCTGGGCACGATCCACAGCTTGTTGGCGCTGCCCTCGGCGATCTTGGGAAGCATCTGGACGTACTGGTAGGAGAGCAGCTTCTGGTCGGCGTCGCCCGCGTGGATCGCCTCGAAGACGGTGCGGATGGCCTGGGCCTCACCCTCGGCCCGCAGGGCGGCGGCCTTGGCGTCACCCTCGGCGCGGAGGATCTCGGACTGCTTGGCACCCTCGGCCTGGAGGATCTCGGACTGCCGGACACCTTCGGCCTGGAGGATCGCGGCGCGCTTGTCGCGGTCCGCGCGCATCTGCTTCTCCATCGAGTCCTGGATGGAGGTGGGCGGCTCGATCGCCTTGAGCTCGACGCGGTTGACGCGGATGCCCCACTTGCCGGTGGCCTCGTCGAGGACGCCGCGCAGCGCCGCGTTGATCTCCTCGCGGGAGGTGAGGGTCCGTTCCAGGTCCATGCCGCCGATGATGTTGCGGAGGGTGGTGACCGTCAGCTGCTCGATCGCCTGGATGAAGTTCGAGACCTCGTAGGTCGCGGCCCGGGCGTCGGTGACCTGGTAGTAGATGACGGTGTCGATGTTCACGACCAGGTTGTCCTGGGTGATCACCGGCTGCGGGGGGAAGGGCACGACCTGCTCGCGGAGGTCGATGCGGTTGCGGATGGTGTCGATGAACGGCACCACGATGTTCAGGCCGGCGTTGAGCGTCCGGGTGTAGCGGCCGAACCGCTCCACGATGGCCGCGCTGGCCTGCTGGATGACCTGGATCGTCTTGATGAGTGCGATGAAGACCAGCACCACCAGGATGACCAGCACGATGATGACGGCGTCCATCGTGACTCCCCTTGTGACTGGAACTGAAAGGGCCGGTGGGCCACTTGAGTGTGACGGCGGCTACGTGAGGTGATCCATCACATCACGACGGCGGTTGCCCCGTCGATCTCCACGATGCTCACCTGGGCGCCCCGCTCGAAGATCTCGCCACCGTCCAGCGCACGGGCCGACCAGACCTCTCCCGCGAGTTTGACCTGCCCGCGGTGGGCGTCGACGCGCTCGACCACCACCGCGGAGCGCCCCTTGAGGGCGTCCACCCCGGTGCTCACCCCCGGCGGCTGTTCACGCGAGCGCCTGGCGATCGGGCGAACCACCAGGATCAGCGCGGTGGAGACGACGCAGAAGAGGACGACCTGCACCGCCAGGTTGTCGGTGAATGCCGAGGCCGCAGCCGCGGCGACGGCGCCGACCGAGAGCATGCCGAACTCCGGCATCGCGGTCAGCACGAGCGGGATCGCAAAGCCTCCGGCGGCGATCAGCCACCACACCCAGAAGTCCACAGCCCCCATGGTAGGGGTCGTAGCCGTCACACGACAGAGCGCGATCGTCAGCCGAGGGGCAGACCCTTGGCCGTGTAGCGGTCGCCCTGCTGCTCGACGACGAGCGGGAGGCCGAAGCAGCGCGACAGGTTGGCCGAAGTGAGTACCTCGCCGAGGGGTCCGGCGGCCAGAATTCCGCCCCGCTGGATCAGCAGCAGGTGGGTGAAGCCCGGCGGGATCTCCTCGACGTGGTGGGTGACCATGATCATCGACGGGGCGAACGGGTCCCGGGCAAGCCGGCCGAGGCGCCGCACGAGGTCCTCCCGGCCCCCGAGGTCGAGGCCGGCCGCCGGCTCGTCGAGGAGGAGCAGTTCGGGGTCGGTCATCATCGCGCGGGCGATCTGGGTCCGCTTGCGCTCGCCCTCGGAGAGCGTCCCGAAGGTGCGGTCGAGGTGGCCGCTCATGCCGAGGCGGTCCAGGAAGGCGCGGGCGCGCTGCTCGTCGACCTCGTCGTACTGCTCGCGCCAGCCGGCGGTGACGCCGTAGGCGGCGGTGAGGACGGTCTGCAGCACGGTCTGACTGCGCGGCAGGCGGGCGGCGAGCGCGCTGCCCGCGACACCGACGCGGGGCCGGAGCTCGAACACGTCGACCGCGCCGAGCTTCTCGCCCAGGATCTGGACGGTGCCGGTGGTCGGGAAGAGGTAGCTGGAGGCGACGTTCAGCAGGGTGGTCTTCCCCGCGCCGTTGGGGCCGAGGATCACCCAGCGCTCGCCCTCGGCGACCGACCAGGACACCTGGTCCACCAGAGCACGTCCGCCGCGGACCACGGATACGTCCACCAGCTCCAGTACATCGCTCATGCGCGCGATCTCTCCCAAGTGCAGTCGCCGTCGTGTCGCCGGGAACCGGCAGGGGGCGCGGGCCCCGGGTCCAAACTACGCCACCGGCCGACCGACCCACGCCCCAGGAGGCGGTTGACGTGCCGACAGAGGTGCCGCGCGGGCCGGCGCGGCCCCCTCCCGCGGGTTCGTAAGCTGTCGGGCATGCACGAGGAACCACGTTCCGGGCGGTTCGCCGCCTGGGGAAACGCGTTGCTGACCGGACGGGTCTCACCCGACGACGCCGCGATCGGCGTCGTCGGGCAGGACGCGGCCCACCGTATCGCGGGGCTGCCCGACGAGGACGGACCGGTCAGCCCGGCGGTCGCGCTGGCGCGACTGCGCGGCATGGGAGTGGCCGCGCTGCGGGTGGCGCTGCCCGTGCCCGGCGACCCGCTGGGGCTGTGCGGGCCGCCGGCGTTCAACGCGGCGGCGCTGGAGGCGGGCGAGGCGGTGCTGGCGCCGGAGGCCGGGATCGGGCTGCTGCCGGAGGTGGCGGACGGGCGCCGCGGGGCGGCGGTGCGGTGGCGGGTCGCGCCGGTCCGCTCGGACCTGCCGCCCGACGTGCCGTCGCTGGGCGAGGCCGAACGGGAGTTGACGGAGCTGCTGCGCGAGACGGCGGAGGGCGTCGCCCGGCTCGGCCTGCCGGAGGCCGGTCCGGTGGCGCGGGCCGAGGTGGACGCCTACCGGGCGCGGGCGGAGCGGGAGGCGGAGGGGCTGGCGCCGGGGTACCCGGCGCGGGCGGTGCGGGTCCTCGCGCTGGCCGGTCGCGTCCGGGCCCTGGTGGCGGTGGCCGGCGCACCCGGGGGTGACGGCTCGCTGAGCGCCGGTCAGGCCGCGATGCGGGCGGAGTTGATCCGGCCGGTCGAGCGGGCGGCCCGGCGGGCGCGGGTGGCCGCGTACAACGCGTACGCCGAGGAGGCGGCACGCCGGCGGTGAGCCCGCTGCGGGCAAGCGGGGCCGTCGGGGGGCGTCCGGCCGCTGACGGCGGTGCCCCGCCACGCCGGCAGATCGGCGGGCGGGGCGGGGGCGGCGTCAGTGGTTGATGCTGCCGTTGCCGAAGGCCGGGTTCAGCGCACCGATGACGGTGAGGGTGTTGCCCGTGATGTTGACGGGCACGTCCACCGGGATCTGGGCGACGTTGCCCGAGCCGACGCCGGGCGAGTTGACGGCCAGGGCCTCGGCCCCGGAGTCCGCGGCGGCGGAACCGGCGGCGGCACCGAGTGCGGCCCCCGCGGCGGCGACGACAAGGGCGGCCTTCTTGGTGCTGTGCATGTGACTTCCTCCTGAATGGCAATACGTGCGGCTCCGACTGCGGAGTCGCACGCTGAGTAACGCCCAGGCCGAAGCCCGGACACGGGGCGGCGCGGCGATACCCCCGATCGGGTCATTCGACCGGCGAGTGGGAACGACGCCGGCCCCCGCTCCCGAAAGGGGGCGGGGGCCGGGCCGGCGCGCCCCGAAGGGCGCTCCGGCGCAGGTCAGAGCCTTGAGGGGCCCTACCGGCTCAGCGCATTCACCACTTCTTGTGGTAGTGGTGGGTGCTGCTGTCGTTGATGCAGGTGTTGCCGAAGGTCGGGTTCAGCAGGCCCACCACGTTGACGGTGTTGCCGCAGACGTTGATCGGCACGTGAACGGGGACCTGCACGGCGTTGCCGGAGAGGACGCCGGGCGAGTTGGCGGCCAGCGCCTCGGCACCGGCGTTCGCGGAGGCGACACCGGCACCGGCGGCGAGGATGCCACCGGCCACGGCGGTGACCGTGACGGCCTTCTTCAGGTTCTTCACGAGATGACCCTTCTCGATACGTGCGGCCAGCTGCCGCAGCACGCACTGGTCAACGCCGAACCGCTCGCCGGGATACGCCCGGCGCGCCAGGAGCACCCCTGGGGATGAATCGTGTGCTCCGCGCGCCACGGCGCGGCGGCGCGCCGCGGGCGGCCTGACCGGCGCACCGGTCAGCCGGTGATACCGTGCCGCACCGCCCAGAGCGCTGCCTGGGTCCGGTCGGTGAGGTCGAGCTTCATCAGGATGTTGGAGACGTGGGTCTTCACCGTCTTCTCCGACAGCACCAGGGCCCGGGCGATGTCGCGGTTGGAGCGGCCGCGCGCGATCAGCGAGAGCACCTCCCGCTCCCGGTCGGTGAGGGTCCCCTGCCGCCCCGACCCCGTGCCGTCCGCGGCGAGGAGGGCGCGCACCACCTCCGGCTGGAGGACGGTGTGCCCGGAGTGGACGGACCGGATGGCGCGCGCGAGGGCGAGCGGATCGACGTCCTTGTGGACGTAGCCCGCGGCGCCGGCACGCAGCGCCGGGACCACCGAGCGCTGCTCGGTGAAGCTGGTGACGACCAGGACCCGCGCGGGGCTCTGCTGCTCGTCGAGGGCGCGCAGCGCCTCCACGCCGTCGGTGCCGGGCATCTTGAGGTCCATGAGGACGACGTCGGGGCGCAGCTCGGCGGTGCGGGCGACGCCCTCGGCGCCGTCGGCGGCCTCGCCGACGACCTCGATTCCTTCCTGGACCTCCAGGAAGGTGCGCAGCCCGCGCCGCACGACCTGGTGGTCGTCCACGATCAGCACGCGGATCGGCTCCTCAGCCACCGGGTACCTCCATTTCGACGACGGTGCCCCGGCCGGGGGCGGATTCGACGGTCAGCCGGCCGCCGACGCCGGTGGCGCGCTCCCGCATGGAGACCAGCCCGAGGTGCCGGCCGGCCGCGCGGACGGCGGCGGGGTCGAAGCCTGCGCCGTCATCGCTGACGCGGAGGACGGTGGCGGTGCCCCGTCGGGTGAGGGCGACCTCGACGGCGGTGGGGGCGGCGTGGCGCAGCGCGTTGTGGAGTGCTTCCTGCGCCACACGGAGCAGCGCCTCCTCCTGGGCGGCGGGCAGGGCGCGCGGCGGGTCGCCGCGGAAGGTGGTGCGGGCGGGGTGGGCCCGGTCGAGTACGTGGACCTGGGCGGCGAGGGTGGCGTGCAGGCCGTCCTCGTCGAGGGCGGCGGGGCGGAGTTCGACCACGGCGGCGCGCAGTTCCTCGGCGGCGTCGGCGGCGAGGTGGGTGACCTGGGCCAGTTCCGCGCGTGCCCGCTCGGGGTCGCGGTCGATGAGGGTGGCCGCGGCCTGCGCGGTGAGGCGCAGTGAGAAGAGTTTCTGTGCCACGGCATCGTGGAGTTCGTGCGCTATGCGGGCGCGCTCCTCGGCGATGGTGAGTTCGCGGCCGCGCTCGAAGAGCCGGGCGTTGGTGAGGGCGATGGCCGCGTGCTCGGCGAGGAGGCGGACCAGTTCCTCGTCCTGGGCGGTGAACTGCGCGGTGTACCGGTCGGGCGCCGCGCTGTCGGGCGCCGCGCCGTCGGAGGCTCTGCCCTCCGGGCCCGGGGCCTTGTCCGCCAGAAAGAGCGCTCCGAGGACCTCGTCGCCGCTGACGATCCGCATGCCGAGGAACGCGCCGAGGGTGGGGTGGGCGTCGGGCCAGCCCTCGAAGCGCGGGTCGTCGCGGACGTCGGCGAGGCGGACCGGTGCCTGTTCGCGCAGCATCGCGGCGAGGAGTCCGTGCTGGCGCGGCAGCGGGCCGATCGCCCGCCACTGCTCGTCGGTGACGCCCTCGACCAGGAACTGGGCGAAGCCGCCGTTGCCGTCGGGGACGCCGAGCGCGCCGTAGCGGGCGCCGAGGAGGTCGCGGGCGGAGCGGAGGATCGTCTGGAGGACGTCGCGCACCTCCAGGGTGCGGTTCATCGCCAGCAGGGCGGCGCTCACGGCGGCGAGGCCGGTGGGGTGCGCCGGCGGTGGGGTGCCCATGGGAGCACGGTACCCGGGGCGGTGGTCGCGGGACGGGGGCACGGGGCGGGTCCGGACGGGTGGTGACCGTGCGCTGCCGGCGGGCGGCGGAGCGCAGCGGGCGGCGGGTCCCGGCATGAGGTGGGCCACAGGTCGAAGGTCCCGCCACGACGCGGGGTAGGAGGCGGCGGGTCCCGCCGGGACCGTGCGTGGGGCGGGCGGCGGCGGTGCGGGCCGGGTGGCGGGGGCCGTGGGGCGGGCGGCCCGGGCTGCTAACCGGGGTCGCAGGAGGGGCGATTGCCCGGTCCGGGCGGGTCTGCCAACGATGGTGGTCGTCCGTTCCCGTCACTCCGGCGGGTCCCCGCAAGAGACCGAGGTAGTCGACCGATGGCTGTCAGCACCACTCCGCGTCCCCGCACCTCCCGCGCCCCCCGGCTGGTCGCGGCCGCCCTGGCCGCGTCCGCGCTGGGCGGCCTCGGTGTGGTGGGGATGCCCGGGCAGGCGCACGGCGCGACGGCGGCGCCGGCCGTGGCGTCGTCGGACAGCAAGGACATCGCGCGCGAGGTGATCGACGACGACGCGCAGTTCGCGTGCTTCTCCAACATCGTGGAGCGCGAGAGCTCGTGGGACCACACGGCGACCAACGCCGCCAGCGGCGCGTACGGGCTGGTGCAGTCGCTGCCGGGCGACAAGATGGCCTCCGAGGGCGCCGACTGGCGCACCAACCCCGAGACGCAGATCCGCTGGGGCGTGGACTACATGGACGAGCGCTACGGCAGCCCGTGCGCGGCCTGGTCGTTCTGGCAGGCCAACCACTGGTACTGAGTCTCGCGTCCGACCTGGCGGGACGGAGGCCGGCCTCCGTCCCGTGGTGTCGCCCACCCGCCGTCGGGCGGGTGGGCGCAGGAGGGGACACGGCGACGGCGGCGGCACCCGGGTGTCCGGGGCCGCCGCCGTCGCCGTGCAATCGCCGTGTCCGGGCCGTGCGGCCCGGGGCGAGTGGTGTGTCCGCCGTCAGTCGCGCATGACCTCGGGCTCGTGGCGGCGCAGGAACTTCATCACCAGGAAGCCGCAGATGACGCCGAGGACGATCAGCATGCTGACGTCGAGCAGCCAGACGGCGGCCTCGTGGTCCCACAGCCGGTCGGGGTCGCCGGACTGGCGGGCGCCGGTGAGGGTGTTGAGGTCGGCGGTGGCGCCGGCGCCGGCGAGGCCCCAGCGGGAGGGCATCAGCCAGGCGAGCTGCTCGACGCCGAGGTTGCCGTGCACCTCGAAGAGGGCCCCGGTGAAGACCAGCTGGACGACGGAGATCATCACCAGCAGCGGCATGGTCATCTCGGAGGTGCGGACCAGCGAGGAGATGACCAGGCCGATCATCATCGAGGTGAAGCCGAGGGTGACGATGACGATGGTCATCTCGACGGCGGGTGAGCCGAACAGCACCGCTTCGGCCGGCATCTCGCGGGGGGCGAAGCCGATGAGGCAGAGGATGATCCCCTGGACGGCCGTGACCATGCCGAGGACGACGACCTTGGACATCAGGTAGGCCGAGCGGGAGAGTCCGACCGCGCGTTCGCGTTCGTAGATCACCCGTTCCTTGATGAGTTCCCTGACGGCGTTGGCCGATCCGGCGAAGCACATGCCGATGACCAGCACCAGCAGGACGATGGAGGCCTGGCCGTTGGTCTGGGCCCGGTCCATCGGCCCGTACCCGAGGCCGTGGGCGGCGGGGATGACGACGCTGACCAGGCCGAGGATGATCGGCAGCGCGAGGGTGAGGCCGAGGAAGCCGCGGTCGGCGGCGATGACGGCCAGGTAGCGCCGCATCAGCGTCCAGACCTGGGAGCCCCAGCTCTGGGCCTGCTGCTGGCGGGCGGGCATCGGCGGGACGTGGGCGGTCTGCGGCTGCACGGCGTCGAGGTCGGCGGCGTAGCGCTGGTAGTGCTCGGAACCGCGCCAGCGGTTCATCCAGTCGTAGTCGCGATAGTTCTCGAACGCCGAGAAGACGTCGGCCCAGTTGTCGTAGCCGAAGAAGTTGAGGGCCTCGTCCGGCGGTCCGAAGTAGGCGACGCCGCCGCCGGGCGCCATGACCAGCACGCGGTCGCAGAGGCCGAGCTCGGCGACGGAGTGGGTGACGACCAGGACGGTGCGGCCGTCGTCGGCCATGCCGCGCAGCAGCTGCATGACGTCGCGGTCCATGCCGGGGTCGAGTCCGGAGGTGGGCTCGTCCAGGAAGATCAGCGAGGGCTTGGTGAGCAGTTCCAGCGCGACGGAGACGCGCTTGCGCTGGCCGCCGGAGAGCGCGTTGATCCGCTTGGTGGCGTGGATGTCGAGCTTGAGCTCGGCGAGGACCTCCTCGACGCGGGCGTTGCGCTCGGCTTCCCCGACGTCGCCGGGGAAGCGGAGTTCGGCGGCGAGGCGGAGCGCCTGCCGGATGGGCAGCGCGGTGTGGAGGATGTCGTCCTGCGGGACGAGTCCGATGCGGTGCCGCAGCTCGGCGAAGTGCGTGTAGAGGTTGCGGTGGTCGTACAGCACCTCGCCCTCGGTGGCCGGCCGGTACCCGGTGAGCGCACGCAGCAGGGTCGACTTGCCGGAGCCGGAGGGCCCGATGACGCCGACCAGCGACTTCTCCGGAACGCCGAACGACACGTCGTTGAGGATGGTCAGCTTGTCGTTGTTGACCTTGACGGTGAGGTGGCGGGCGGAGAAGGACACCTCACCGGTGTCGACGAACTCCTGGAGCTGGTTGCCGATGAGCCGGAACGTGGAGTGGCCGATGCCGACGGTGTCGTTCTGGCTGAGGACCTGCCGGCCGTTCTTCTGCATCGGCTGGCCGTTGACGTAGGTGCCGTTGTGGCTCCCCAGGTCGCGCAGCTCGAAGCGCCCGTCGGGTGTGGCGCTGAACTCGGCGTGGTAGCGGGAGACCTGCAGGTCGGAGACGACCAGCTCGTTCTCCAGGGCGCGCCCTATGCGGGTGACCCGGCCCACGGTGAGCTCGTGGAAGGTGGTGGCGCTGCGGCCCCCGAGGTCGGGGGCTCCGCCGCCCGCCCCGGTGGCGCCGCTCCCGCCGGGGGTGTGCACCGGCATGGCCGCGGTGACGCCCGCGGCGGCGTACGCCTGCTGGTGCGCCTCCGGCGGGGCTTGCTGCGGCACCGGGGCGTCGCCGGTGAAGGTCAGCCGCGGGCCGTCGCTGACGTTGCCCAGGTTGATGACGGTGCCCGGCCCCAGCGGGAACTCGCGTACGCGCTGCCCCTGCGCGTACGTCCCGTTGGTGCTGCCGTGGTCCTCCACCACCCAGCCCTGGCCGCCCCACCGCACGGTCGCGTGCCGCCAGGACACGCGGGTGTCCTGGAGCACCAGGTCGCCCTGGGGGTCGCGGCCGATCGTGTAGGACCGGGTCGGGTCCAGCGTCCAGCTCTGTCCGTTCAGTTCCAGTGAGAGTTCCGGCACTCCACGCCCCACATAGTTGTCCCCCGAGCGGTCCGCGTGCGGAACGTTGGGAAGGCGAACATCGTGCGCCGACTATCCCAGGCGCCGACCCCGATCGGTTAATCGGCCCCGGGGAAGTCACGGAGCTGGTGCACAGTGGCGTCCGGGCCGTGACACTCGCCGCGCGGGCGGCCCGCGGCGGCGGCGCGCGGCGGGTGCGGCGTCCGGGGGACGGACGGCGGGGCGGCCGCCCGGGCCAGCGGCTACCGTGGGACGCACCATGATCTCAGCCGCGCACACCACGCCGTCACAGGCTCCGGGGACGGCCCCGGCGGCCGTCGCCGACACGCCCACCCTGCTGGTCAAGATCTTCGGGAAGGACCGCCCGGGTCTCACCGCAGGTCTGCTGGAGACGCTGGCCGCCTTCGCCGCCGACGTGGTCGACCTGGAACAGGTGGTGACCCGGGGTCGCATCACGTTGTGCGCGCTGGTCACCACGCCCGCGCACGGCCAGGAGTCGGAGGGCGAGCTGCGCGCGACCGTGCACGGCTGGGCGGAGGCCATGCAGTTGCAGGCCGAGATCATCTCCGGGGTGGGCGACAACCGGCCCCGGGCCGCCGGCCGCTCGCACGTGACGGTGCTGGGCCACCCGCTGTCGGCCGAGGCGACGTCGGTGATAGCGGCCAGGATCGCCGGGGCGGGCGGGAACATCGACCGCATCCGCCGGCTGGCGAAGTACCCGGTGACGGCCGTCGAGTTCGACGTGTCCGGCGTCGACAGCGGGCTGCTGCGGACCGAGCTAGCGCCGCAGGCGGCGCAGCGCGGGGTCGACATCGCCGTCGTGGCCGCGGGGCTGCAGCGGCGGGCGCGGCGGCTGGTGGTGATGGACGTGGACTCCACGCTGATCCAGGACGAGGTCATCGAGCTGTTCGCGGCGCACGCCGGGTGCGAGCAGCAGGTCGCGGAGGTCACCGAGGCGGCGATGCGCGGTGAGCTGGATTTCGAGCAGTCGCTGCACGCCCGGGTGGCGCTGCTGGCGGGGCTGGAGGAGTCCGTGGTGGAGAAGGTCCGCGCAGAGGTCCGGCTGACGCCGGGCGCGCGGACCCTGGTGCGGACGCTGAAGCGGCTCGGTTTCCAGGTGGGTGTGGTCTCCGGCGGGTTCACCCAGGTGACGGACGCGCTGCGCGAGGAGCTGGGCCTGGACTTCGCCTCTGCCAATACCCTGGAGGTGGTGGACGGCCGGTTCACCGGCCGGGTGACGGGCGGGGTTGTGGACCGGGCGGGCAAGGCGACCCTGCTGCGGCGCTTCGCGGCGGAGGCGGGGGTGCCGCTGTCGCAGACGGTGGCGATCGGTGACGGCGCCAACGACCTGGACATGCTGAACGCCGCGGGGCTGGGTGTGGCGTTCAACGCCAAGCCGCTGGTGCGGACGGCGGCGGACACGGCGGTGAACGTGCCGTTCCTGGACACGGTGCTGTACCTGCTGGGGATCTCCCGGGAGGAGGTCGAGGCCGCTGACGCCGAGGCCGACGCCCCGCTGCCGGCGGAGCAGCCGCTGGACGGGACACCGTCCGGCGTGTGACGGCTCGGCCCTCGTGCCGGGAACGCGTCGCGCCCCGCCCACCGCAGCTGCGGTGGGCGGGGCGCGATGCGTTCAGGGAGCGCGGATGGATGGCTCAGGGTTCGCGCGGCGACCAGTAGTGGGTGAGGGTGGCGCTGCCGGGCTCGGCGCCGCTCCAGCCGCCGTCCAGGGTGAGGACGGCGAGGGCGGCGGGCGGGAAGCCGCCGGCGAGGCCGGCCCGGGCCCGCGGGTCGCCGCCGCCGGCGAGGATGTCGGCGGTGGCGTGGACGGCCGGGTTGTGGCCGATGAGGAGTACGTCGCGGGCTTCGTCCTCCACCTGGTTCACCAGCGCGATGAGCTCCCCGGGGCTCGCCTCGTAGACGCGGTCCTCGTAGCGGGTGGGAGGCCGGTGCGGCAGCTCCGGAGCGAGGAGCTTCCAGGTCTCGCGGGTGCGGGTGGCGGTCGAGCACAGGACCAGGTCGGGCAGGATGCCCTGGTCGGCGAGCCACCGGCCGGCGGCGGGGGCCTCGCGGCGGCCGCGGTCGGCGAGGGGGCGTTCGTGGTCGGGGACCTCGGGCCAGTCGGCCTTGGCGTGGCGGAGCAGGACGAGCCGCCGCGGGGTGTCGGTGGTCATGGTGCCAGCGTCGCACGGAACGGCGCCGGCGGGCCCGTTCGGCGGGCGGGCGCCGGTGTCAGAGGTGCAGCAGCGCCCGGTGGACGCGTTCGAGGAGCTCGGCGACGGGCTGGGACTGGTCCCGGCCGGGGCCGTCCGCGGCCGCGCCGGCGGTGGCGGTCGGCAGCAGGAGGAGGACGGCGAACGCGACGGCGGGGAGCAGCAGCGCCCACCAGGGCACGCGGGTCTGGGCGGTGGACCGCGGGGACGGGCCGGCGTGCCGCAGGGGGTGGGTGGGGGCCGACATGGGCGCTCTCCGTCCGCTTCGACGTGACGCGGCGGGTGCCCGGCGGCGGGGCCGGGGGCCGTGTCCCGGGGGCGTTCCCGGTCTGTACGACGACGCTACGGAACCGGTGGTCGGTGGGCCATCGGGTGACCCACCCAGTCGCCCCTGAACCTGTCCCCCTAGGGGTGGTGGGGACAGCCCCACCACCGTTGCCGCGGCGGGTCAGGGGGAGGCGACGGTGGCGATCACGGAGATGACGACCGCGATGAGCGCCATGGCCCCGAGGATCTTCAGCAGGCCGTTCTGGCCGCTGGGCGGGTTGGGTTCGAGTACCGGCATGGCGCCAGTCTCGCACGCTGCCCGTGCCCGCCGGCCGCCCGGCCCGCGCCCGGTGCGGGGGCGCGGGGGCGGAGCCGCGGCGGGTCAGCCGCCGTCCTCGACGACGCGGTCGCGGCCGGCGACGATGCCGACGGCGACCTGTGCGACGGCGAGGACGGTCATGAACATCAGCGGGGCGTACCAGCCGCCCGTCGAGCCGTAGAGGACGCCGACGAGCAGCGGGCCCGGGATGCAGAGCAGGTAGCCGGTGCTCTGGACGAACGCCGAGAGCTGGGAGACCCCGGTCCCGGTGCGGGCGCGGAGCCCGATGAGGGTGAGGACGACGGGGAAGGCGCAGTTGGCGATGCCGAGCAGCAGTGCCCAGGCCCACGCGCCGGCGGCGGGTGCGGTCATCAGCCCGATGTAGCTGACGACACCGCAGAGCCCGAGGACGGTGATGAGCGGGCCCTGGTGGGAGAAGCGGGTGGCGAGCTTGGGCAGGACGAAGGCGAGGGGCACGCCCATGCCCATGGCGACGGCGACCAGGGTGCCGGCGGTGGTGGCGGAGAGGCCGGCGTCCCGGTAGATCTGCGGCATCCAGCCCATCGTCACGTAGGCGCCGGTGGACTGGAGGCCGAAGAACACGGCCAGCGCCCAGGCGGTGGGCGACCGGGTGATGCGGACGGGCGGCCCGTCGGCGGGGGTGGTGGCGGCGGCCGGGCCGCCGGGCGCGGCACGGCCGCGGAGCACGACGGCGATCCAGCAGATCACGGCCATCGCGCCGGGGACGGCCCAGATGGCGAGGCCGGTGCGCCAACCGCCCCCGATGGCGTCGGTGAGGGGGACGGTCAGCGCGGCGGCGCCCGAGGTGCCGAGCGCGAGGCCGGTGGAGTAGAGGCCGGTCATGGTGCCGACGCGGTCGGGGAAGAACCGCTTGACGATGACGGGCATCAGCACGTTGCTGACGGCGATGCCGGCGAGCGCGAGGGCGCTGGTGAGCAGGAAGACGCCGGTACCGCCGGCCAGCGGCCGGAGCGCCACGCCGACGGTGATGGCGGCCATGCCGGCCACCAGGACGGCGACCGGTCCCCAGCGGCGGGAGAGCCGCGGGGTGAGGGCGCCGAAGACCGCGAAGCACAGCGCCGGGGCCGAGGTGAGCAGCCCGGCGACGGTGGGGCTCATGGCGAGGGCGTCGCGGACCTCCTCCAGCAGGGGGCCGAGGCCGGAGATCGCCGGGCGGAGGTTGAAGGCGGCCAGCACGAGACCGACGGCGACCAGCAGCGCCATCCGCGGTGACATGGCGGTCATCGTGTCATCGCGCGGCTTCGTCTCGCGGGATGCTGTCCGCACGGTGTCGCCGTCATACCTGTCTGCCATGGTGGCATCATAGAATCATTGGATGTGTCCGGCCAAACGGCTCCCGGGAGAACCATGCCTCTGTCCTCACCTCGTCGTTCCGCCCTCGCGGACCAGGTGATCGTCGAACTGCGCCGGCAGATCACCTCGGGCGAATGGCCGGTCGGCTCCCGCATCCCCACCGAACCCGAGCTGGTCGAGCAGCTGGGAGTGGCCCGCAACACCGTGCGCGAGGCGATCCGTGCCCTGGCGCACAACGGGCTGCTGGACATCCGGCAGGGGTCGGGGACCTACGTGCTGGCCACCAGCGAACTGGCCGGCGTGATGCACCGCCGGTTCGCCGACGCGGACCCCCGGCACGTCGCCGAACTGCGCTCCACCCTGGAGGCGTCCGCCGCCCGGCACGCCGCCCACCGGCGCACCGAGGCCGAGGTCACCCACCTCCAGGCGCTGCTGGCCCGCCGCGAGGACGCCTGGGCGGGGGGCGACGTGGACGCCTTCGTGGAGGCCGACGCCACCTTCCACATGGCCGTGGTCAAGGCCTCCCACAACGAGGTGCTGACCGCGCTCTACGCCGACCTCGGCGCCGTGCTGCGGGCGTTCCTCCGCCACGACGTGGGCGACGAACTCCGCCCGGAGGACCACCTGGACCACGCCCGGCTGGTGGCGGCGATCCGCGACGGCGACGCGGAGGCCGCGGCCACCGAGGCCGGGTCCTACGCCCACACCTGCCGGGGCGTCGCGGCGGACTGACCGCCGGGCACCGAGCGGGTGCCGCACGCGGCCGGGGCCGGGACGCCACAGGAGTGACGTCCCGGCCCCGGCCGGTACCTCGTTCGGGCGGTCCCGGCGCACCGGGACCGCGCAGCACCCGGTGTCAGGCGCCCATCATGTGCACGCCGCCGTCCACGTGGACGATCTCGCCCGTGGTCTTGGGGAACCAGTCGGACATCAGCGCCACGACGCCGCGGGCCGCGGGCTCCGGGTCCGCGAGGTCCCAGCCGATCGGCGCGCGGGTGTTCCACACGTCCGCCAACTCCTCGAACCCGGGGATGGACTTGGCGGCCATCGACTTGATCGGGCCGGCCGAGACCAGGTTGACCCGGATGTCGCGGGAGCCGAGGTCGCGGGCGAGGTAGCGGGAGGTCGACTCCAGCGCCGCCTTCGCCACGCCCATCCAGTCGTACTTGGGCCACGCCACCTGGGCGTCGAAGTCCATCCCGACCACCGAGCCGCCGCGCTTCTCCAGCAGCGGCAGCACCGCCATGGTCAGCGACTTGAGCGAGTACGCGGAGACCTCCACCGCGGTGGCGACCGAGTCCCAGCCGGTGTTGAGGAAGTTGCCGCCCAGCGCGTCCTGCGGCGCGAAGCCGATGGAGTGCACCACGCCGTCGAGGGAGGCGTCGTCACCGAAGTGCGCGCTCACTGCGTCGGCGAGGCCGTCCAGGTGCTCCTGGTTCTGCACGTCCAGCTCGATCACCGGCGCCTCCTTGGGGAGCCGCTTGGCGATGCGCTGCACCAGGGAGAGGCGGCCGAAGCCGGTGAGCACGACCTCCGCGCCCTCCTCCTGCGCCAGGCGCGCGACGTGGAAGGCGATCGAAGCGTCGGTCAGCACCCCGGTGACGAGGATGCGCTTGCCGGCGAGAAGTCCACTCATGGTTTCAGTGACCCATGCCCAATCCGCCGTCAACGGGGATGACGGCACCAGTGATGTATGCGGCGTCGTCGGACGCCAGGAAGCGGACGGTGGCGGCGATCTCCTCCGGCGCGGCGTAGCGCGCGAGCGGGATCTGCTTGACGATGGCGCCGCGCTGCTCGTCGCTGAGGGCGCGCGTCATGTCGGTGTCCACGAAGCCGGGGGCGATCACGTTGCAGGTGATCGACCGCGAGCCCAGCTCGCGGGAGACGGACCGGGCGAAGCCGACCAGACCGGCCTTGGAGGCCGCGTAGTTGGCCTGCCCCGCGGCGCCCAGCAGGCCCACGACGGAGGAGATCAGCACGATCCGGCCGCTGCGGGCGCGCAGCATGCCGCGGGAGGCCCGCTTCACGACGCGGAAGGTACCGGTCAGGTTGGTCTCGACGACCGTCGCGAAGTCCTCCTCGGACATCCGCAGCAGAAGTTGGTCGCGGGTGACGCCGGCGTTGGCGACCAGGACCTGGACCGCGCCCTGCTTCTCCTCGATCTCCTTGTACGCCTGCTCCACCTGCTCCGGGTCGGTGATGTCGCACCGCACCGCCAGGCAGCCGAGGTCGGCGAGTTCGGCCGGCGGCTCACCGGAACGGTAGGTGTAGGCGACCTTGTCGCCGGCTTCGGCGAGCGACCGGGCGATGGCCAGGCCGATCCCGCGGTTCCCTCCGGTGACCAGTACCGAGCGGCTCAAGGGACCACCCTTTCTCCGAGTCGTAGTGCGAGGCTCCACGCTAGCCGCCGGCCCGGGGGGCCGGGGACGCCGTCCGCCACAGCCGCGCCCGGCGCACCCTGTCGGGTTCCTACAGCGTGCGACCGCGCGGCGCCCCGTGTCGGAACGCGCCGGACCCTGGTCATGCGGCCGGTGGGGCGGCATGATCGTCCCCGGTGCGCGGCACCGGCGACAGGCCGCCGCACGCCCCTCCCGCCGGCCGAGACCCTGGAGCTGCCGTGCCACCCACCATCGACGCGTCGTTCCTCGCGCTCCCCCTGCGGGCGCTCGCCGACGCGGCCCTCGCCCGGGCCCGGGCGCTCGGCGCCGACCACGCCGACTTCCGTTTCGAGCGGGTCCGCAGCGCCCGGCTGAACCTCCGCGACGCGCGGCTGTCGGGCAGCGACGACACCACCGACACCGGGTACGCGGTGCGCGTGCTGCACGGCGGCTCCTGGGGGTTCGCCTCCGGGATCGAATTGACCATGGACGCGGCGGCACGCGTCGCGGGCAGCGCCGTGGCCATGGCGAAGCTGGCGGCCACCGTGCGCGGCCGGGCGGGCGGGGCCCCGGTCGAGCTGGCCGCGGAGCCCTCCCACGGCGAGCGCACCTGGGTCTCCTCCTACGAGGTCAACCCGTTCGACGTCCCGGTGGCGGAGCAGGCGGAGCTGCTCGGCGACTGGTCGTCACGGCTGCTCGCCGCACCGGGGGTCAGCCATGTCGACGCCCGGCTGTGGACGGTCCAGGAGAACAAGTTCTACGCCGACACCGCCGGCACGGTCACCACCCAGCAGCGGGTGCGGGTCCTGCCCGACCTGACCGCCACCGCGATCGACGGGCGCACCGGCGCCTTCGACCGGATGCAGACCCTCGCCCCGCCCACCGGACGGGGGTTCGAGTACCTGACCGGCGACACCTGGGACTGGGACGGCGAACTGGCCGCCCTCCCGGAGCTGCTGGCCGAGAAGATGGCCGCACCCACCGTGGAGCCGGGTGCGTACGACCTGGTGATCGACCCCAGCAACCTCTGGCTGACCATCCACGAGTCGATCGGCCACGCCACCGAACTCGACCGGGCGCTGGGCTACGAGTCGGCGCTGGCGGGGACCAGCTTCGCCACCGTCGACCAGCTCGGCTCCCTCGTCTACGGCTCCCCCGCGATGCATGTCACCGGCGACCGGACGGTGGAACACGGCCTGGCGACCACCGGCTTCGACGACGAGGGGGTCGCGACCGGCGAGTGGGACCTGATCCGCGACGGTGTACTGGTCGGCTACCAGACCGACCGGGCGATGGCCGCCGCGCAGGGAATGGGACGCTCCACCGGCTGCGCCTTCGCCGACTCCCCCTCCCACGTGCCGGTGCAGCGGATGGCCAACGTCTCGCTGCGCCCCGCGGCCGACGGGCCGGACACCGAGGAGCTGATCTCCCGGGTGGAGCGCGGCATCCACGTGGTCGGCAACAACTCGTGGTCGATCGACATGCAGCGCTACAACTTCCAGTTCACCGCCCAGCGCTTCTTCCGCATCGAGAACGGGCGGCTCGCGGGGCAGGTGCGCGACGTCGCCTACCAGGCGACCACCACCGACTTCTGGCGGTCGATGGAGGCGGTCGGCGGTCCGCAGACCTACGTGCTGGGCGGCTCGTTCATGTGCGGCAAGGCACAGCCGGGCCAGATCGCGGCCGTCTCGCACGGCTGCCCCTCGGCGCTGTTCCGCGGCGTCCGCATCCTCAACACCGCGCACGAGGCGGACGCCTCGTGACCGGCCTCGACGGGGGGCGCCCCGCCCGCCGGACGACGGGGCACGACGGCGGCAGTCGGCAGCGAGCGAGCAGGACGGAACGGTGACGGGCATGACAGGTGCGACGGGCAGGGCCACGGTACGGCCGCACGAGATGGTGGAGCGCGCGCTGGAACTCTCCGGCGCGGACGAGACCGCGGTGATCGTGGAGGAGAACTCCTCGGTCAACCTCCGGTGGGCCGGCAACGCGCTGACCACCAACGGAACCACCCGCGGCCGGCAGGTCACGGTGGTCGCGTCGGTGGACGGCGCCACCGGTACCGCCGCCGGGGTGGTCTCCCGCTCCGGGGCGACCCCCGCGGAGCTGGCGGAGCTGGTGGCCGCGGCGGAGCGGGCCGCCCGGGCGGCCGGCCCGGTGGAGGACGCGCAGCCGCTGGTCGGACCGGGGGCGAGCGGCGGCGAGTTCGAGGCGCCGGCGGACGCCACCTCGCCGTCGGTGCTCGACGGGTTCGCCGAGGGACTGGGTGAGGCGTTCGGCGCCGCGCGCGGCGGCGGCCGGGAGCTGTTCGGCTTCGCCTCGCACACCGTGGCCTCCACCTACCTGGGGACCTCCGCGGGCGCCAGGCTGCGGTACGACCGCCCGGAGGGGACCGCGGAGCTGAACGCGAAGTCGCCCGACCGCCTGCGGTCGGCCTGGGCGAACCGCGCCACCGACGACTTCCGCGATGTGGACGTCCTGGCGATGGACGGCGAGCTGGCCCGGCGGCTGGCGTGGGCGGAGCGCTCCGTGGAGCTGCCCGCCGGCCGGTACGAGACGGTGCTGCCGCCGGTGGCCGTGGCCGACCTGCTGATCTACCTCCACTGGATGGCCGATGTCCGCGACGCCGCCGAGGGCCGCACCGTCTTCAGCGCCCCGGGCGGCGGCACCCGCATCGGGGAGCGGCTGACCCGGCTGCCGATGCGGCTGTACAGCGACCCGGCCGAGCCCGGCCTGGAGGTGGAGCCGTTCGTGGTGGCCCACTCCACCGGCGGCGCGGTCGGCTCGGGCCAGTCGGTGTTCGACAACGGGGCGCCGCTGGAGCGGACCGAGTGGATCAGCGACGGCACGCTGCGGGCGCTGCCCGGCAGCCGGCACGCCGCCGGGCTCACCGGACTGCCGTCCGCGCTCCGCCCGGACAACCTGATCCTGGACGCCGGCTCATCGGCGACCACCGAGGAGCTGGTCGCCGGGACGGAACGCGGCCTGCTGCTGACCTGCCTGTGGTACATCCGCGAGGTGGACCCGCGGAACCTGCTCATGACCGGGCTGACGCGCGACGGCGTGTACCTGGTGGAGAACGGTGAGATCACCGGCGCGGTCAACAACTTCCGCTTCAACGAGTCGCCGCTGGGGGTGCTGGGCCGCGCGACGGGGGCGGGCCGCACCGAGCGGTGCCTCTCCCGGGAGTGGGGCGACTGGTTCGGCCGCTCGTCGATGCCGGCGTTGCGGGTGCCGGAGTTCCACATGAGCTCCGTGAGCCCCGGGGTCTGACCGGCCGGTCGGCGGGCGGGTACGGGTCGGCGGCGTAGAATCGCGGCCGACCCGTACCCGTACCCGACCGTCAGGACCGCAAGTGACACGCCTCGGCGAATCCGTAGCTCGCGCCGGCACTCTGCTGGCGCAGGACCTCTCCTCCGACTCCGTCGTCGAGGAGCTGCTCCGGGAGACCTCGGCGCGCCGCTATCTGGACCTGAGCGACCTGGAACCGGCCGAGCAGGCGGCGCTGATCGCCGCCCGCGCGGTCGACGTCCTGCCGTCGGTCGAGAGCCTGACCGAGCGCATCGCCGCTTCCCGGGAATCCGGCGGTCTGCACGTGAAGCTCGGCATCGACCCCACGGCGCACGAGGTGCACCTCGGCCACACCGTGCCGATGATCCAGCTCAGCCGCTTCCAGCGGATGGGCCACCGGGTGACGCTGATCATCGGGGACATCACCGCCAAGATCGGCGACCCCTCGGGGCGTTCGGCCGAGCGGCCGCCGCTGACCGACGAGGACATCGCGCGCAACCTGTCGGGCTACCGCGAGCAGGTGCGGCCGTTCTTCAACTTCGAGCAGGTCACGGTGCGCCACAACAGCGAGTGGCTGGCCGGGGTGGCTCTGCCGCGACTCATCGGCGTGCTGGCCCAGGTCCCGGCCTCCGCGCTGCTGCAGCGGGAGGACTTCCGCAACCGGCTGGAGGCGGGCCACGGGCTGACGATGTCGGAGCTGATCTACCCGGTGGCGATGGCGATCGACTCCGCCGAGATCGACGCCGACATCGAGCTCGGCGGCGTCGACCAGCTGCTGAACATGCAGATGGGCCGCCGGGTCATGGAGATCTACGGGCTCAGGCCCCAGCTGGTCGCCACCAACCCTCTCATCGAGGGGACCGACGGGTCCGGCGCCAAGATGTCGAAGTCGCTGGGGAACGCGGTCTCCCTCTCCGCCCCGCCCGAGGACGTCTTCGGGAAGATCATGTCGATCCCGGACCGGCTGATGGAGCCGTACCTCCGGGCCTGGACGGAGTGGACCGACCCGGAGATCGCCGCCGTGCTGGCCCGCGTCGCGGACCGCTCGGTGCACCCGATGGACCTCAAGCGGGTCCTCGCCGGCGAGATGGTGACCGCGCTGCACGGTCTCGACGCCGCGATGGCGGCGCGCGCCGGGTTCGCGGCGCAGTTCTCGCGCAAGAGCTTCACCGAGGTCGAGGCACTGCCCGAGGTCGACCTCGCCGAGCACGGTGCCGACGGTGTGGCGGCGGTGCTGACGAAGGTGCTGGAGTTCACACCCAGCGCCTCGGCGGCTCGCCGGCTGGCCAAGCAGAACGCGCTGCGCCTGGTCGTCGAGGACGTCGACGCCGGCCAGCGGGCCGTGGTGCTGGCCGAGTCGGACGCGCTGCGCCCCTTGGGGGAGCTGGTCACCGAGCATCTCGGCGGGGCCTCGCCCGAGGGCGTCTACCTCAAGGCCGGCCGCAAGCTGGCCCGACTGCGCGGAGCCCGGCCCGGGCAGTGACTCCGGCCCGGGGTGCCGCCGCACGGCGGGGGCGCCCCGGCCGGCACGCCCCCGCCGTCGGACGGGGCGCCTCCGGGAGTACCGTGTGAATCCGGGCGGGGCCCGTGTTCCCGGACGAATCGGATGGTGGACCATGGCGCGGTGGCGACGCGGCGGCAGCAGTGAACCCGAGGTGTACCGCATCAGCGGCGCGCGGACGAGCCTGACCGAGGACGTCAGAGCGCGCCAGCGGCGCTACACGATCGCGATGCTGGTGCGCACCGCGTCGGTGCTGCTGACGGTGGCGCTGTGGGACGTCAGCCGTCCCCTCGCCTTCGTCACCCTGGCACTGGGCACGCTGCTCCCCTACGTGGCCGTGATCGTGGCCAACGCGGGCCGGGAGAACGCGGCCCCCCTCCCCCGGACCACTCTGGCCGGGCCGCAGCGCGCGGCGCTCCCCGCAGCCGGCGACGTCGGCCTCGGCCCCGCCGGGCAGGGCCCCGAGGCCGGTGGCGAGCGGAGCGACGGGTACCGGAACACCGCAACCGACGGCCGGTGAATTCGCAGAGCAATCTCTGCGATCGGCTGCGCTGTCAACCTGGTCACATGTCATACTGCAGGAGCGCTCCGCATCCCCCGTCGGAGCGACAGACCGACGCCGGGCGGCTCCCCCCGTGGCTGCCCGGCGTCGCTGTGCGTCCGGGCACGCGCCGGTGCGGCGCTCTTCCGGGCCGCCCCGCGCGGCCGTCGGGACCGTCCCGGTTTTGCCCCCGCAACGCCCGCCGTGTTGGATGGGCCGCGTGAACGACACGGTCATCTGTTCGGCCAAGGGCTGCCGTGCGCCCGCCCGGTGGGTCCTGGCCTGGAACAATCCCAAGCTCCACACGCCCGACCGCCGCAAGACGTGGCTCGCCTGCGACGAGCACCGCGAGTCGCTCTCGGCGTTCCTCGGCGCGCGCAGCTTCCTCAGGGAGGTCGTGGCGCTGGCCGACTGGGACGGCGGCGACGCGGGCCGGTCTCCGGGGCAGTCCCCGGGCCCCGGCTGACGCCTCCGCTCCCCGGCCGACGCCGCCGGGCGTGCGCCGGCGGGCGTGCGCCGGCGGGCCCCGGTGGGCTCAGCCGCCGATGGCGGACATCGGCCGGGGCGGCTGGAGGAAAGCGGGGTCGTCGATCCCGGAACCGGCCTTCTTGCCCCACATCGCCGCCCGCCACAGCTCGGCGACGCGCTCGTCACCCGCCGCCTCCGCCTCCGCGGCGGGCTGCGCGCCCTCGCCATCCGTAGCCACCCGGCCGTCGGCGTCGCCGGCCTCCGCCCGCAGCGCGCCGCGCAGGTCGGTCTCCTCGCGGGCGAAGAGGCAGTTGCGGACCTGGCCGTCCGCCGTGAGCCGGGTGCGGTCGCAGGCGCCGCAGAACGGGCGGGTGACCGAACCGATCACCCCGACGCGGTGCGGGCCCCCGTCCACCAGCCAGCGTTCCGCCGGGGCCGCGCCGCGCTCGCCGTCGGGCTCGGGGGTGAGGGTCCAGCGGCTGCGCAGCGAGGTGAGGATCTTCTCGGCGGTGACCATCTCGCGGCGGGTCCAGCCGTGCTGGGCGTCCAGCGGCATCTGCTCGATGAACCGCAGTTCGTAGCCGTGCTCCATCGCCCAGGCGAGCAGGTCGGGCGCCTGGTCGTCGTTGATGCCGCGCATCAGCACGCTGTTGACCTTGACCGGGGTGAGTCCGGCGTCGTGGGCCGCGGCGAGGCCGCGCAGCACGTCGCCGTGGCGGCGCCGCCGGGTGAGCCGGTGGAAGGTCTCCGGGTCCACGGTGTCGAGGCTGACGTTGACGCGGTCCAGCCCGGCGTCGCGCAGCGCGGGGGCGACCTTCTCCAGGCCGATGCCGTTGGTGGTGAGGGAGAGTTCGGGGCGCGGGTCGAGCGCGGCGCACCGCGCGACGATGGAGACCAGGCCGGGGCGGAGCAGCGGCTCGCCGCCGGTGAACCGGACCTCCCGCACCCCGAGGCGGGTGACGGCGATGCGGACCAGGCGCACGATCTCGTCGTCGGTGAGGAGGGTGGACTTCTTGAGCCAGTCCAGGCCCTCCTCCGGCATGCAGTAGGTGCAGCGGAGGTTACAGCGGTCGGTGAGGGAGACCCGGAGGTCGGTCGCCGTCCGGCCGTAGGTGTCGAGCAGCACGGCTCCTCCTCGTCTCTCTCGTCGCGGCCTGCCGCCGCCGGTGATGCGGTGCGGGTGGTGACGGGCGCGGTGTCCCTTGTGTCCACCCGCTACGTCGCAGCGTACGTGAGTCCTCGGACATCACGCGCCGTGCCGCCGCGCGGCGGGCGGGGCGGCTGTGGGGGCCGCGGCCGGGGCGCCGGAGGAAGGCGACCTCACGCTCCCCGA
>NZ_JAAVJD010000059.1 GCF_012033735.1 Streptomyces lonarensis
GCTCCTCCAGGTCGGCGTCGGTGAAGCCGTACGTCTGCGCCACGAACCAGAACTCCCCGGCTATCTCGTCCCGCGCCACGCCGCCGGGCCGCCCGGCACCGGCCCGCCCCCGCCGGAACGCGACTGGGTCCGCGGGCTGCGACGCCACGGCTACCGGGCGCGCGCCGACCGCGGGGTCCGGGACCGACTGGTCCCGCCGTACCCGCCGCCGGCCGGTCGGCTGGGCCGCTACTTCGGCCTGGGACCGACGGCGACGCTGCTGCTGTCGCGCTGGGCGGGCTGGATCGGACCTCTCCTCGTCGGCCTGTTCGCCGGGGCGCTGCGGTTCGTCAACCTCGGCAGCCCGCACGCCGTCGTCTTCGACGAGACGTACTACGCCAAGGACGCCTGGGCGCTGCTGCAGCGCGGGCACGAGATCTCCTGGCCGGACGACGCCAACGAACGCATCCTGAGCGGCGACATCCCGCTCGGCGACACCGCGTCCTACGTGGTGCACCCGCCGGTCGGCAAGTGGGTCATCGCCCTCGGCGAGTGGGCGTTCGGCATGGAACCGTTCGGCTGGCGGTTCATGACCGCGCTGCTGGGCGCCCTGTCGGTGGTGATGGTCTGCCGCATCGGCCGCCGGCTGTTCCGCTCCACCGCGCTGGGCTGCCTGGCCGGGGTGCTCCTCGCGCTGGACGGCCTGCACTTCGTGATGAGCCGCACCGCGCTGCTGGACCTGGTCCTGATGTTCTGGGTACTGGCCGCCTTCGGCGCGCTCCTCGTCGACCGGGACCGCACCCGTGCCCGATTCGTCACCGCGCTGGAGGCGGCGCAGCCCGCAGGCGGCGCGGACGGGGTGCTGCGGCCGGTCCGGGAGGTCGGCGAGCGGCTGACGCTCGGGCTGCGCCCGTGGCGGCTGGCGGCCGGGCTGCTGTTGGGCCTGGCGTGCGCCACCAAGTGGTCCGGGCTGTACGCGCTGGCGGCGTTCGGCATCCTGATCGTGCTGTGGGACGCGGCGGCGCGCCGCACCGCCGGAGCCCGGCGCCCTTACCGGGCGATGCTGCGCCGGGACGCGGTGCCCGCGTTCGTCTCGACGGTCCCGGTCGCCGCCGTGACCTACCTGGCGTCGTGGGCGGGCTGGTTCGCGACCGCCGGCGGCTACTACCGCCAGTGGGGGGCGGAGAACGGCAGCACGGGGAACGGCGCGGTGGACGCGCTGCGCTCCTGGTGGCACTACCACCGGGAGGCGTACTCGTTCCACGTCGGGCTCACCGACAGCCACGCCTACGACTCCAATCCGTGGAGCTGGCTCGTCAGCAGCCGCCCGGTGTCGTTCCACTACCAGTCGATACAGGTCGGGCAAGGCGACTGCGAGGCCGAGGAGGGCTGCGCCCGCGAGGTGCTGGCGCTCGGCACGCCGGTGCTGTGGTGGGCGGCGTGCCTGGCGCTCGTCTACGTCGCGTACCGCTGGCTGCTGCGGCGCGACTGGCGCGCCGGGGCCGTGCTGTGCGGCGTGGCCTGCGGCTACCTGCCGTGGTTCCTGTACCAGGAGCGCACCATCTTCTACTTCTACTCGGTGGTGCTGGTGCCGTTCCTCTGCCTCGCGGTGGCGATGGCGCTGGGGGCGGTGCTCGGGCCGCCGGGCTGCTCGGAGCGGCGCCGGGCGGCGGGGATCGTGGCGACCGGGGTGTTCGTCCTGGCCGTGGCGTGGAACTTCGTCTACTTCTACCCGCTGTACACCGGCATCGAGATCCCGATGGACGCCTGGCGGGCCCGGATGTGGCTCGACACCTGGGTGTGACCGGCGCCCGGCCGGGGCGGGGCGAGCCGCGGCGGTCACCCCGGCGGGCGGGCCCGGGAGAGGCAGGCGGGTGGGCTCACTCCGGCGCGGGGGCCTGCGGCACGCCGGGGGTGTCGGTGGGGTGTTCGCGGACGCCGTCCGGTTCGGTGCCGGAGTCCGGTTCGGTACCGGCGCCCGGCGCCTCCCACCCGTTCGGCCCGGGGTCGTCCTCCGGCACGGCGGGGCCGACCTGCGGGTCCTCCGCCAACTCCTCCGGCCACGGGACGACCTCCGGCTCCCGTTCCCCGGGCTCCGGGCCGGTGGTCGGCCGGTCGGCGGGCACGGCGGGCGGCGGGGGCTGCTGCACCGCGGGCTGCGCCAGCCCGGTGACGACGCCCACGCCGACGACCACCGCGGTGGTGAGCGCGGTCGCGGCGCCGACGCGGCGGCGACGGCGCAGGCGGCGGCCGCCGGTCACCGCGGCGGCGGTGAGGTCGTCCATGGGTGGTTCCGGGTGCGCGGCCAGGATGCCGCGGAACGCGCCGCGCAGTTCCTCCCCGCCGTCGTCGGCCTCGCCCCGCCGGATCATCTGCTCCGTCATCTCCTGCTCATCTCGCCGACCTGCTCACCGATGATGCCGCGCAACCGGGCGAGCCCGCGGGCGCTCTGGCTCTTCACCGTCCCGGAGGACACCTTCAGCGCCCGTGCCGTCTCCTCCACGCTCCAGTCCTCCCAGAACCGCAGCACCAGCACCGCCCGGTAGCGCGGCGGCAGCTCCATCAGCGCCGCCTGCATCACCAGCCGCAGCTCGGTGCCGGGCGGGCCCGCGTCGCCGGGTGGTTCGGGCAGCTCGCCCACCGGCTCCTCGCGCCGGCCCCGCCTGCGGTACTGGTCGATGAAGGTGCGCGTCAGGATGGTCCGCGCGTACGCCTCGACGTTGCCGTCCCTGCGCACCCGGCCCCATGCCGCGTACAGCTTCATCAGGGTCGTCTGCGTCAGGTCCTGGGCCTCGTGCCAGTCGCCGCACAGCAGGTAGGCGCTGCGTCTCAGCTGCCGCTGCCGCGCCTCGGCGAACTCCCGGAACTCGCGCTCCCGGGCTGCTTCTCCCACGCGCCGGCCTCTCGCCTCTCGGTCTTCTCTCCTCCCCTCCTCTACGGGGCGCAGCGGCGCGGGGTTGCACGCCGCCGCCATGACGTACGTCTCGTCGGCGGACGCAACCCGGAGGCGCGGCGGCCCGTAGATCACTTCTGCACGCACCGGCCGCCACGGCACCACGCGGCCGACCCCTTCGGAGAGTGGAGAGACAGATGACCCGACGCAGCATGCGACGCATCGCCCTGAGCGCGGCCGGGGTCGCCCTCGCGGCCGGCGCCCTGGCCACCGCGGCCAACGCCGCCCAGACGCAGGAGCAGGCCGCCGAGCCGGCGGCCGCCTCGGTCGCGGCGGCGCCCGCGGAAGCGGCGGTCGAGGACGAGGACCTTCTCTCGGAAGCCCCGGCGGCAGCGGCGGTCGAGGACGACGACCTCGTCGACACGGTTCCCGCCGAGGCGGCGGTGGCGGACGAGGACCTTCTCTCGGCAGCTCCCACCGAAGCAGCCGCCGAGGACGAGGACCTTCTCTCGGAAGCGCCGTCCGAGGCGGTTGCCGCCGTCCCGGACGAGGCCGCGCCCGCGACGCCGCCGGTCGACGAGGGGGCCGAGCGCGACCTCGCCGCAGAGGCGCCCGGCGGCGAATCGTGCGAACTGCTCCCGGCCGACGAACTGGGCGAGCCGTTCCCCGAGGCGCTGGAGCGCTGTGAGGCCGTCGCCGTGGCAGAGCCCGCCGAGGCGCAGCCCGCCGAAGCGGCGCCCGCTCCGGGCAAGTGACCGCCGGCCGGCGTCCCCGCCCCGGGCCGTCGGCGCACCCGCAACCGCCGCGTGCGGCCCGCCGAGAGAGTGGCGGGCCGCACGCGGCGGCGCGTTCCGTGACGCCGCGGGCTGGTCCGCGGGAGCGGCGCGCCCACGTCGAGACGGCCGGTTAGCGGGCATCGCGACGGCGGCCTCCCCCCGGGGCGGTAGTCTGCGCTGACACCCGGGCAAGGGGCGCGGCTGGGGGCGCGGTGCCGCGGATCGCCGCCGTGACCTCGGTGCGGACGGCGACCGGTCCCGTTCCTCCGTGCCCGCGACGACGATGGGCCGACGGCGGTTCACCGTCGAGCGGCACCTCCTCCGGGTCCCGGACCGGCGCCCGCCGTACGACGGCGGCCGGTCCTCGGGCCCGGTGCGATCGGCGCGGTCGGCCGGAGCGGACGGTGGGGCACACGAGTCGGTACTCGCCGCGGCCCCGCGCCGCCGGCGGACCGGTCCGATGGTCGCCTTGTCGGACAGTCCCGTCGGTCCCCGGCCGGGTGGGGCGGCGTGTTGCGTTGTTCGGTCGGTCATTTCGGTAGGTCAGGAGCAGTGCGGATGCGGCAGAGCCGGAGAACCGTGGCCCTCGCGGGCGCGGTGGCGGCGGTGGTCGTCGGGGTGAGCGGATGCTCGTCGGACGACGGCGGAGGCGGGGGCGGCGCGTCGGCGGTCGACGCCCAGCAGACCGCGACGGAGTTCCTCGCGGCCTGGGCGGACGGCGACACCGATGCCGCCGCCGCGATGACGGACGACCCCGAGTCGGCGGCGGCGGCGCTCGCCGCCTTCGCGGAGGACGCGGGGGTCACCGAGCTCTCGCTGACCCCCGGACCAGGGGAGGAACAGGACGGCGGGGTCGAGGTGCCGTTCCAGGTCGCGGCGCAGGTCGCCCACGACGACGACACCGGTGACTGGCGGTACGGCTCCGCCCTGACTGTCGTCGCCGACCCCGACGCGCCGGAGGACGGCGAGGACGGGGCGGAGGGCGGCGCCTCGGGCGGCCTGGTGCAGTGGCGCAGCGAGATCCTGCACCCCGACCTCACCGAGGGGCGGCGGCTGGAGATCGGCCCGGCGGCCGAGCCCGCGCCGGTCCGCGCCCTGGACCGCGACGGGGACGAGCTCGACCCGGCGGAGTTCCCCTCGCTGGCTCCGGTGATCGACGCGCTGGCCGCCGCCCATGGCGAGGCCGGCGGCGGACACCCCGGCAACGAACTGCGCATCACCGGCCCGGCGGCCGACGGCGACGGGACGTCGGACGCGGACGGGGAGGAGTCCGACGACGCAGCGGAGTCGGGGTCGGAGGACTCGGAGTCCGGCGGGGGCGACGGCGCGGAGAGCGAGCAGCTGCTCCAGCTGTCCGAGCCCACCGCCGGCGAGGTGCCCACCACCATCGACCCCCGGGTGCAGAGCGCGGCGGAGGCGGCGGTGGCGGACTCCGACCGCGCCTCGCTGGTCGCGATCCGGCCGAGCACCGGCGAGATCCTCGCCGTGGTGAACAACCCGGCCGACGGCGAGAACGTGGCGATGGAGGGCCGGTACGCCCCCGGTTCCACCTGGAAGATCATCACCGCGGGGATGCTGGTGGAGGAGGGCATGGCCAAGGCCGACGCCGCCCACCCGTGCCCCAAGATCTTCGACTTCGAGGACTGGCCCTTCCAGAACCTCGACGAGTTCGAGATCAAGGGCGGCACCTTCGGCCAGTCGTTCGCCGCCTCCTGCAACACCGCGTTCATCAGCGCGGCGCCGGACCTGGCCGACACCCAGCTCGCGGAGTACGCGCAGTCGGCCTTCGGTATCGGGCTGGAGTGGCGCACCGGCGTGGAGACGATGAGCGGCTCGCTCAACGAGGAGTCGAAGGCCCAGATGGCGGCCCAGCTCATCGGCCAGGCGTCGGTCCGGGCCAACCCGCTGGTGATGGCGTCGGTGTCGGCGACGGTGAAGGACGGCACCTTCCGGCAGCCGTTCCTGGTGCCGCTGTCGTTCGACGACCGCGAGCCGGTGACGGCGCCCGGCCCGTCCGCGGGGACCGCGGCCGAGCTGCGGAAGCTGATGTCGCTGACCGTCGCGGGCGGCACCGCCACCGAGGCGATGTCGGGGGTGCCCGGTGACACCGGCGCCAAGACCGGTTCCGCCGAGGTCTTCGACCAGGAGAAGCCCAACGCCTGGTTCACCGCTTACCGCGACGACCTGGCCGTCGCGGCGGTGGTGCGGGAGGCCGGGCACGGCGGCAAGTTCGCCGGGCCCTGTGTGGTGAAGCGGTGCGGCGGCCGGGCGGTACGGCGGGCAGAGGCAGGAGCGCCGTCGGGGAGGACGGCGACGCCGCCGGGGAGGCTGCGCCGAAGCCGGGCCGCCGCGGGCCGGGGCGGCAGGAGCGCGCCCCGGCCGTGCGGCGTGTCAGGGGACGGCGACCGGCTCGCGGTCCTTCTCCCCCGAGGCCGGGCGGCTCTCGGCCGCCTCACTGCCCGCCAGGTGACGCTCCAGGGCGGCGCCCTCCACGTCGACGTTGGGCAGGGCGCGGTCCAGCCACTTCGGCAGCCACCAGGCGCGGTCGCCGATGAGGCCCATCACGGCCGGGACCAGCGTCATCCGCACGACGAAGGCGTCGAGGAGGATGGCCATCGCCAGACCGAAGCCGATCATCTTCACCATCGACTCGCTGGCGGAGATGAAGCCGGCGAAGACGCTGATCATGATGATCGCGGCGGCGGTGACGACACGGGCGTTGAGGTTGAAGCCCGAGACGATGGCCTGCTGCGGGTCCTCGCCGTGCACGTACGCCTCACGCATCCGCGTCACGAGGAAGACCTCGTAGTCCATCGCGAGACCGAAGATCACACCGACCATGAAGATCGGCATCATCGACATGATCGGGCCGGTCTCGGCCACGCCGAACAGGTCGGCGAGCCAGCCCCACTGGAAGACCGCGACGACGGCGCCGAGCGCGGCCAGCACCGAGAGGAGGAAGCCGAGGGCGGCCTTCAGCGGCACCAGGATCGAGCGGAAGACCAGCAGCAGCAGGACGAAGGCGAGGCCCACGACCAGCGCCAGGTACGGCACGAGCGCGTCGGAGAGCACCTTGGAGAAGTCCGCCTGCGCCGCCGTCTGGCCGGAGACCAGCATCTCCGCGCCGGTGTCCGCCAGCAGCTCCGGCGCCACGTCCGCCCGCAGGTCGGCGACGAGGTCCGCGGTCTCCGCGCTGGCGGGGCCGCTGGACGGGATGGCGATCATCGTCGCGACCTGGCCGGCCTCGTCGAACTGCGCCGGGAAGGCGGCGACGACACCGTCGACGGCGTTGAGTCGCTCCGCCAGCGTGTCGGCCGCGCCCTGCGGGTCGTCGGCCTCGCGGCCGTCAATGACCAGCATCAGCGGGCCGTTGAAGCCGGGGCCGAAGCCCTCGGAGAGCATGTCGTACGCCTGGCGCTGCGTGGTGTCGGTCGGCTGGGTGCTGTCGTCCGGTAGGCCGAGTTCCATCGAACCGACCGGGATCGCCATGAGGCCGAGGCCGGCGACGGACGCGACGAGCACGAGCAGCGGGCGGCGCAGCACACCCTTGGCCCAGCGGGAGCCCATGTTGGGACGGCCGTCCTTCTGCAGCGAGGACGGCACCCCGGTCTCCGGGTTCTCGGCACGGGCCTTCTTGCCGAAGATGCGCTTGCCGACGAAGCCGAGCGCGGCCGGCACCAGGGTCAGCGCCACCAGCACGGCGATCAGCACAGTCGCGGCGGCGGCGAGGCCCATCTTGGTGAGCATGGAGATGTTGACGACGGCGAGGCCGGCCAGCGCGATGATGACGGTCAGCCCCGCGAAGACGACCGCGGAGCCCGCAGTGCCGACGGCCCGGCCGGCGGCCTCCTCACGGCTGTGGCCCTCGACCAGCTCCGAGCGGTAGCGCGAGGCGATGAAGAGTGCGTAGTCGATGCCGACGGCGAGGCCGATCATCATCGCGAGGATGCCGGTGGTCTCCGTCAGCCCCAGCGTCACCGCGAGGGCGGTGATGCCCGCCATGCCGATGCCGACGCCGATCAGCGCGGTGATCAGCGGCAGGCCCGCCGCGATGAGGGAGCCGAAGGTGATCACGAGGACGACGGCGGCGACGCCGATGCCGATGATCTCGCCGTGGCCGAAGTTGGGCTCGCCGACGGCGACCTCACCGCTGGCCTCGACCGTCAGTCCGGCGTCCCGGCCGGCGTCGACGGCGGAGAACAGGTCGTCGCGCATCTCCTCCGTGATGTCCGCCCAGGTCGCGTCGTAGTCGACGGTGCCGTAGGCGGTGGTGCCGTCCTCGCTCACCGAGCCGCTGTCGAAGGGGCTGGTGACACCGACGACCTTCTCGGCGCCGTCCAACCGGCCGAGGACGTCCGCGACGGTGGCCTCGTGCTGCGGGTCGGTGATCTGCTCGCCGTCGGGGGCGCGGAAGACGATGCGTGAGGATATGGCGTCGGCGTTGGAGCCGGGGAACGACTCCTCCATCAGGTCGAACGCCTGCTGGGACTCGGTACCGGGGAGCGTGAACTCCTCCTCGACCTCGCCCCCGCCGGTCGATGCGGCGGCGCCGGCCGCCAGCAGCAACATGATCCAGATGGCGGCGACCCAGCGCCGCCGTCGGAAGCTGAGGCGGCCCAGCTTGTAGAGGAAGGTAGCCACGGAGATCTCTCCTACTCCGAAAATGGGCGTGCGAAGGTCGGGCTGTGGGGGGACGCTCCGGGCGGCGGGCGGGGGCGGGGTCGTACCGGCCGGTTCACAGCTGGAGACGCCGGACCCCGCCGGGAGGGTGAGCGACCGTCGGGAGTGTGACGCGCATCACGCAACGCGCGGCTTGTCGGCGCTGAACCGATCTGCGACAGCGGCCGCGACGCACCTGTGCGGTGTGCCTCGGCGGCGGGCCGTGCGGGAGGGCGGGGGCGGTGCGCTGTCGACGGCGGGCGTTGCGGCCGTGGCGGCGGGAGAGCTGGCGGCGGGTGGCGGGTTCGTCGCCGGTGCGTGGGCGAGCGGCGGGCGGGCGGCGAGCAGCGGCGACGGGCGGGCTGCGCGGAGACCGGGCGGTACGACGGTGACCGCGCCGAGTTGCCGGGCCGATCGGCAACCCCAAGCATGGAACGGGTGGTCACGGACGACGCAGGAGAAGGCCGCGGGATCACCGGCGCGGACGGCACCATCGCGCCCGGCGGGACACCCGCGGGGGCCAGGGGCGGCGGCACGGACGACGGCGCGGCCGCCGCCGAGCCGGGCTACCTGCGCTTCCCCCACCTCCACGGCGACCTGGTCTGCTTCGTCACGGAGGACGACCTCTGGCTCGCCCCACTCCCGGCCGGCGACCGGGCGGGGCGCCGAGGCGGCAACGGTCGCGCGTGGCGGTTGACCGCCGACCGAACCCGCCTCGCCCGTCCCCGGTTCTCGCCCGACGGTCGACGGATCGCCGTCACCGCCTGGTCCTCGCTGGACCCGGAGGTCCACCTGCTCGACATCGGCGGCGGCCCCGCGCGGCAGCTGACGCACTGGGCGGCCGACGACACCCGGGTCTGCGGGTGGGCCGGGGACGACATCCTCGCCGTCAGCTCCCACAGCCAGCCGTTCGCCCACCACAGCTGGGCGCACCGGCTGCACACCGACGGCTCGCCGGGCGAGCAGCTGCCCTGGGGCCCGGTCTCGGACATCGCGGTCCACGGCGACGGCCCCGGCCGCCGCAGCCTGCTGCTGACCGGACGCGCACCGCACGAGGCGGCGTTCTGGAAGCGGTACCGGGGCGGCGGCACGGGACGGCTCTGGCTGCACGGCCGGCGACTGCTCCCGGAGTTGGCGGGGCAGCTGGAGTGCCCGATGTTCGTCGGCGACCGCATCGCGTTCCTCTCCGACCACGAAGGCGTCGGCAACCTCTACTCCTGCCGCCCGGACGGCTCCGACCTCCGCCGCCACACCGACCACGACACGCGGTACGCGCGACACGCGGCGACGGACGGCGACAGGGTCATCTACCAGAGCGGCGGGGAGCTGTGGCTCGTCAGCGAGCTGACCCCCGGCAGCCGGCCGCGGCGGCTCACCGTCGAGACCGCCGGCTCGCGCAACGGCCGCCGCGGCCGCCACGTGCCCACCGCCGGCCGTCTGGAGGCGCTGGCGGTCGACGCGACGGGACGGGCCAGCGCGGTCGCCGTCGGCGGCAGCCTCTACTGGCTCACCCACCGCGACGGCCCCGGACGGGTCATCGCGGGACACCCCGGGGTGCGGGTCCGGCTGCCGGAGATGTTGGGCGACAGCGGGCGCATCGCCTACGTGACGGACGCGGCGGGCGAGGACGCCATCGAGGTGGCTCACCTTCCCCGTGCCAGTGGTGGCTGCGACCGGATGCGGCTGTCCACCGGGCGGCTGGGGCGGGTCCGCGAGCTGGTCTCGTCGCCGGACGGCCGCACGCTGGCCGTGGCCTCCCACGACGGCGCCCTGCTGCTGGTTCCCGTGCCCGAGGAGGTCGGGCCGCTGGAGCGGCTGCTCGCGACGTCGACGCCGGACGTGGTCGCAACGCCTGACGTGGTCGCAACGCCTGACGGAGACCCGGAGGCCGCCATCGTGGCCGCGCCCGCAAGCGGAGGCCCGGCCCCGGCGGAGCCAGGCGCGGACGGGAGCACGGACGCGACCGGCGGCGCAGGCATGGACGCCGGCACGGAGGCCGCGACCGCGAGCGGAGGCGCGGGCCCGGACGGCGCCGGGCCAGGCAGCCCGGGTCCAGGCGGCGGGGGCGCGGGCGCGGCAGTGCATGCCACGGCCGGCGAGGGTGGCGGCGGAGGTGACGGCGCACGGACAGCGGAGGACGACACGGTGGCCGCCGTCCCCGCTGCTGCGGCCGTGCTGACGCGCTCGGCCAACGGCCCCGTCCGCGACCTGGCGTTCTCCCCCGACTCCGCGTGGCTGGCCTGGTCGCACCCCGGGCTCGGCCGCACCCTCCGGCAGATCCGTCTGGCACGCGTCGCACCACCGCAGACCGGTGACGGCACGGCACGGACCGGCGACAGCACGGCGACGACCGACACAGGCGAGGGCGAGAGCGACAGCGGGGGCAGGGATGGGGACGCGACGGGGCGGACCCGGCACCAGATCCTGGACGTCACCGACGGCCGGTTCGAGGACGAGGAGCCGGTCTTCACCCGCGACGGCCGCTACCTGGCGTTCCTGTCGTGGCGGGGCTTCGACCCGGTCTACGACGTGCACACCGGCGACCTGTCGTTCCCGCTGGGCTGCCGCCCGTACCTGGTGCCGCTGTCCTCCGCAACGCCGTCGCCCTTCGCGCTGACCCCCGAGGGCAGACCGGCGGCGGGCGGCCTCGACCCGGCGGACACGGGCGGCGAGGAGGGCGCCACGCTGGTCGAGGCGGAGGGGCTGGCCTCCCGGGTGACGCCGTTCCCCGTCCCGGCGTCGAAGTACTCCGCGCTGCGCCCCGTCGCCGGTGGTGGGCTGGTCTGGCTGCGGTGGCCGATCTCGGGAGCGCTGGGCGAGACCTTCGCCAACCCGGCCGACACCTCCGACCGGCCGGCCCTCAGCCACTTCGACATCGCCACATGCGCCGCCGAGGACCTCACACGGGAGGTCGACTGGTTCGCCGTCAGCGGCGACGGCACACGCCTGGTGGTGTCCGAGGACGGCGACCTGCGGTCGGTCCCGGCGACGGACGAGGGGGACACGGAATCCACCGTCGTCGTCGACCTGCGGCGGATCGTCCACCACAGCGACCCGCCCACCGAGTGGCGGAACGCGTTCGAGGAGGCGGGGCGCCTGGTCCGGGACCTGTTCTGGGACCCCGGGATGTGCGGCATCGACTGGCACGCGGTCCTGGACACCTACCGCCCGCTGCTGGCGCGGATCTCCACGCCCGACGAGTTCGCCGACGTGCTGCGGGAGACCCTCGGCGAGCTCGGCACCTCCCACGCGTACGTCAGCCCCTCGCGCGGCAACGAGGGCCCGCCCCACTACCGCCGGGCCCAGGGGCTCCTCGGCGCCGACTTCGTCCGGGACCGGGAGACGCCCGGCGGCGGGCCAGGGGGCTGGCGGCTCGCCCGCGTTCTCCCCGGCGACTCCTCCGACTCCCGCGCCCGCTCCCCGCTCGCCGGCACCGGCGTCCGGGTGGGTGCGCTGCTCACCGAGGTCAACGGCCATCCCGTCGACCCGGTGAGGGGGCCGTGGCCGCTGCTGGCGGGGAACGGCGGCAGCACCGTGGAACTCACCTTCCTGGAGCAGCCCCACGCGTCGGCGGCAGCCGGCCCCGGGGGCACCGGCGCGCCCGGCACTACAGTCGCCGCGGGCGCGGACGGCGCCGAGGCAGCCCGCACGGGCCGTGCCGACTCGGCGACTGCCGGCACCGACCCGGTCCGGCACGGGCCCGCGGAGGGAGACCCGCGTGACGGGGGCGAGGCGCAGGGCGGGCCGGTCCCGGGTACCGCGGCTCCACCGGCCTCCGGAGGGCGGCCCGCCCGCGCCCGACGCGTCGCGGTGGTGCCGCTGCTCGACGAACGGCCGCTGCGCTACCAGCACTGGGTGGCTCGCCGTCGAGCCGTCGTCCGGGAACTGAGCGGCGGGCGGTGCGGCTACGTCCACATCCCCGACATGGGCGGTTCGGGATGGGCGCAGCTCAACCGGGACCTGCGGCTGGAGTTCGCCCGCGAGGCGCTGATCGTGGACGTCCGGGGCAACGCGGGCGGCCACATCAGCGAACTGGTGGTGGAGAAGCTGTCGCGCAGCATCCTCGGCTGGGACGTCACCCGCGACGCGGAGCCGGTGAGCTACGCCTCGAACGCTCCTCGTGGGCCGGTGGTGGCGCTGGCCGACGAGGCGACCTCCTCGGACGGGGACATGATCACGGCAGCTTTCCGGCTCCTGGGACTCGGCCCGGTGGTCGGCTGCCGGACCTGGGGCGGAGTCGTCGGCATGACCGGCCGCCACCGGCTGGGCGACGGGACGGTGATCACGGTGCCGATGAACGCGGCCTGGCTCAACGGCTACGGCTGGGACGTGGAGAACCACGGGGTGGAGCCGGACCTCGAAGCGGTGCGCACCCCGCTCGACTGGGCCGAGGGCCGGTACGTCGTCCTGGACGCCGCCGTGCGGACCGCGCTGCAGTTGCTGGCCCACCGACCCGCCGCCGCCCCGCCCCGGCACGCCGACGTCCCCGACCGTCGCCGCCCACCGCTCCCGCCACGGCCGGGCCCGCCCCACCGAGGCGCACCGGGGTGACCTCGCCGGCGCCACGGCCGGCGACGCAGGACCAGGCCGCCCACCCGCCCCCTTCCGGTCGGCACCCGACCCACCTCCGCCGTTCACCCGGCCGCCGAGCAGAAAATGCGCCCATATCACTCATATGCCACGCTGAGGATCGTTCGCATACGCACCTCCGGACAGGAGCAGTGAGCTTCCATGGGTATCTCGGACCAGTTCGACCAGTTCAAGGACAAGGCCCAGGACGCGGCCAAGAAGGCCAAGGACGCCATGGGTGGGGACAAGCAGAGGGACGGCGACCGGTCCTCCTCCGACATGACCGACAAGGCCCGCGACAAGGGCAAGGACATGACGGACCGACTGCGCGACCGCAAGGGCGACGGTCACTGATCTCCCGCTCCCCTGTCGTCGGCGACGGAGAGGCTCCTCCGCACGGAGGGCGCCTCTCCGTCGTTGCGTGGGCGGACCGCCCCGCGCACGCGGCCCGGACCTGCCCGGACCACCGCTCCCCGCCGCGACGGGTGGAGACGGCGCCGCCACGGGAGACAGGTCCGTTGAACCAGCGACCCGCCAGGCCCTGCCCCTGGGCCGACCCGCCCGACCCGACGCACTCACCTCCGGCCCGCTCGCAACCCCGCCACCGCCACGCCCCACGCCTCCACCGCCACCGAACCGCAGCACCGCCACCACCGCTCGCCTCGTCCGACGGCGCCCGCCCGCCCGTCCTCCCGCCGTTCACCTCGCGGTGCTCACACCACGGGCGCCCCCTTCCCGTACCGGTCCGTCAGACCGTTGATCACCGCGGCAACGCACGCAGGCGCCTCCAACGGCGTCATGTGGCCGGCACCGCGCACCAGCACCAGGGGCTCCGGACGGGAGAGCCGAGCGACGGTCCGCTGTGCGTGAACCGGCGGGGTGAGACGGTCGGCGGTGCCGTGGACCACGGCCGTGGGGACCGTCAGGTCGCCGATCGCCTCGTAGGCCGACAGCTCGGCCAGGGCGGCACCCCAAGCCGCCCGCCCGCGCCGCTCGCAGGCGTGCGCCATCCGGGCGATGTGTTCTCGCGCCCCGGGCGGTGGTGACGGGCCCAGCGTCGCGTAGGCAAGGGCGCGCACGCTCACGCGGTTCACGGGCCCGAGCGGCAGCAGGGAGCGCAGCAGCGAGCTTTGCGCCGCCCGCCGCAGTCGGACCGTCGGCAGCGGCAGTACCGTCGCCCGGTCCGCAAGCCCGTCCATTCCGGTGGAGCACAGCACGGCCGCGACCACCCGCTCCCGGAAAGCGGCGCAGTTCGCCGCCGAGACCACCGCCATCGCGCCCATGGAGTGCCCCGCGACCACCGCTCGCCCGCCCGGCTCGACCACCGCCTCCAGGACGGCGCACAGGTCCTCGGCGAGCTGCTGTGGGCCGCTCCGCGCAGAGCCGTGCGGACTGCGCCCGTGGCCCCGCTGGTCGTAACGGACCACCCGGTACTCGGGACCCAGCTCCCGCACCACCGCGTCCCAGACGCTGCTGTCGCAGGTCCATCCGTGGGCCAGCACGACCACAGGGGCGCCGGGGGGCCCGGCGACCTCGGCGTGCAGCCGGGCACCGTCAGCGGAGCGAACCGTGCGCCGCGCCACCGCCGGCACCGGCCCCGCCGGGCCGCCGTCAGCTGGAGACGCCACGGGGACATCCGGACCGGCGGAGGGCGCCGGACCACTCGACCCGCCGACCACCGGACGCCGCTCTTCTCCGTGCTCCACCACGCGCCACCCCCACACCGATCCATTACTCTCTGTTACCAACATAGGCCTTCTCGTCACGGAACGCCAGAGCATCGCCGGGGCTCGTGGTGCCCCGACGCCGCGAACGGTGGCATCAGCGCTCGGCCGGGGACACGGCACTCGGCCGCGCTCCCGCCGAACGGGGGACGGCCGGCGGCACAGCCGCGCAAGCCGGCAAGCCGGCAAGCGACGGACGACGATGGCCGCGCCGGTCGCACGGCTTCCCCCGGGCCACTCCCGAGCGGCACGGATGTCGGCGCCCTCGCCTAGGGTCGGAGCATGACCGATGAAGCGTCCGGAGCCCTGCGGCTCGCAGTCGTCACGCCCGAGAACGTCCGCGCCGCCTGCCGCCTGGCGGTCGCGCCGGCTCAGGAGAAGTTCGTCGCCCCGGTGATGTTCTCGCTCGCCGAGGCCTACGCCAACGTCGACACCGCCTGGCCGCGCCTGGTGTACGACGGCGACCGCCTCGTCGGGTTCGTGATGGCCGGCTTCGACGAGAACCCCGAGCACGAGGCCTACCGCTCCGGGATCTGGCGGCTGAACATAGCCGCCGACGAGCAGGGGCGCGGCTACGGCCGGTTCGCGGTGAACGCGGTGCTGGCGGAAGCCCGCCGACGTGGCGAGCGCCGGGTCACGGTCTCCTGGGTGGAGGGCGAGGGCGGGCCCGCCGCGTTCTACGAGAAGCTCGGGTTCCGCACGACCGGCGAGATCCTGGACGACGAGATCGTCGCCGAGATATTCGTCGACGACGCCGCAGCCCCCCTCGACGGCGGGCCCGCGAGCGCACCAGGCGGCGCGGCACCGCCCCCTGCCTGACCCAGCACCGTCCGCCCCGCCGGTCCCGCCCCTCGGCGGGACCGGACGACGGACTGCGGACGACGGACTGCGGACGACGGCGCAACGGCCGACGGGCGGGGCTGCGCAGGCCGCCGCCGGATCAGCGCCGCCCGGTCGGGGTCACAGCGCCTTCACGAAGCAGCGGCTGCTGGGCTCCTCGCGGTAGCAGCCGAACTTCTCCCGCTCGGGCAGCAGCGTGTACCCGCTGGAGACGTACAGTGCGATGGCCTCCGGCTGCTTGTCGCCGGTCTCCAGCACCATCCGGGTCCGGCCCGCCTCCCGGGCGGACTCCTCCAGCCGGGCGAGCAGCAGCCGCGACAGGCCGCGCCCCCGGGCGTGGAGCATCACGAACATCCGCTTGATCTCCGCGTCACCGTCGGCGTAGTTCTCCTCCGCCGAGGTGTCCATCGCCCGCCAGCCGCCGCTCGCCACCGGCGCCCCGTCGGCGTCGTACCCGAGGAGGTAGAGCCCCTGGGGCGGGTCGAACATCGCGGGGTCGAGCGGGGTGACGTCGCCCTCGCCGCCGTAGCGGACGGCGTACTCCGCCTGCACGATGTCGCTGAGTTTGCGCGCGTCGGGGTGGTCGAAGCGAGCCGTGACAATCCTCATGCGCACAACGGTACGACTGCCCGGAGCGGGCGTTTCGCCGGGCCCGGGGCTCCGTCGGCGGACGGCTGCCGACGGCCGGAGGGGCTGCGCCGTCGGTGGGCTCACGTAGGCTGCCACGGCCTTTCCGCACGACCCCGGGAGTCATCGGTGTACACGGTCACGACCGTCAATGTGAACGGCCTGCGGGCCGCCGCCAAGAAGGGCTACCAGGAGTGGCTCGGCACCACCGCGGCCGACGTGGTCTGCCTCCAGGAGGTGCGCGCCGAGGAGGCGCAGCTGACCGCGGCGGTACGGGAACCGGAGGGGTGGCACGCCCACTGGGCCCCCGCCGCCGCGAAGGGGCGAGCCGGTGTGGCGTTGCTCACCAGGGCGGAGCCGCAGCGGGTGCGGGTGGGCTTCGGCGAGGCGGAGTTCGAGGAATCCGGCCGCTGGATCGAGGCGGATCTGCCGGGTCTGACCGTCGCCAGCCTCTACCTGCCCTCCGGGGAGGTGGGCACCGAACGTCAGGCGGAGAAGGAGCGCTTCCTCGCCGCGTTCCTGCCCTACCTGCGGGAGCTGCGGGAGAAGGCGGCCGCCGAGGACCGCGAGGTGCTGGTCTGCGGGGACTGGAACATCGCCCACGCCGAGGCCGACCTGAAGAACTGGCGTGCCAACCGTGGCAACTCGGGCTTCCTGCCCGAGGAGCGCGAATGGCTCTCCCGGGTGTTCGGCAGCGAGGGCGGCTATGTGGACGTGGTCCGCTCCCGGCGCCCGGAGGAGACGGGGCCCTACTCGTGGTGGTCCTACCGCGGGCGCGCCTTCGACAACGACTCGGGCTGGCGGATCGACTACCACGCAGCGACGCCGGGGTTGGCCGCGCGGGCGGTGGAGGACACCGTGGAGCGCGCGGCGACTCACGCCGAACGCTGGAGCGACCACGCTCCGGTGACGGTCCGGTACGCCGACGCGCCGACCGGCTGAGCACGCCGGAAGTTCCGGCCCCCACCCCCGCGCCCGCGGAGGCGCGTTACTTCAGCAGGTCGTCGCCGTGCTCCTGGACGTGCTGCGCCACCGCGTCCAGAGCACGCTTGACCTCGGCGTCGGAGCCGCCGCCCCGCTCCTTGCGGTAGTAGGCCGCGCCGAGCTTGCGCAGCGCGTCGTTGCCGGCGCGCTGCGTCTGGACCTCGTCGAACTTGTCCTTGCCCTGCTTGATCGCGCCCTGGGCCTGCTCCTTGGCCCTATCGAAAAAACTCGGCATGTCTCCCCGGTCCTTCGTGCTACTCGTCGGCGGTCCCGGCGGGTCCGCGCTGCTGCTTTCCACGCTACGCCGTCGCCCCCGCAACCGGAGGCGGATGCTCACCGCGGCCGGCGCCGCGTCAGCCGGCCTCAGGTGGAACGAGCTGTTGCCCATCTGGCGTGCCGAGCGATGCGGCTGACGCCGGGTCGGGCTGTGCGGCACACGGGAGCAGCCCCGGAGAGCGGTACCGCGAGGTCGCGGGCGCCTGCCGTCTCCCGCGTCCTTCCCGGGGAAGCCGCAGGGCGCCCCGACGCCCGGGCGGGGTGGGAAACAGCGTGGGCGCCGGGAGCGCACACCCCGCGCTCTGACGCGCACCGGGCGCGCAGCCGGTCTCGCGAGGCGGGTGCAGCGCCGCGGCAAAACCGGTTGGGCGAGCCGCCCGGCCCGGGTACGGTGCAGCGCCCGGCGAGCCACCCGCCATCGAGACAGACCCGCGGAGCACGGATGACCCAGCAGCCTCCCCCTGACGGGGTGGCCTCCGCCACCGCCGCACAGCCCTCGCCGGGCGGGTCCCACTCGCCGTACCCGCCGTACCCGCCGTACCACCCCTACCAGGCCGGCCACCTGGACGTCGGTGACGGACAGCGGGTGCACTGGGCAGTGGCGGGCAACCCGGAGGGCCGCCCGGCCCTCGTTGTCCACGGCGGCCCCGGATCGGGCAGCAGCACCGGCGCCCTCGGACGGTTCGACCCGCGCCGCTACCGGGTGGTGCTGATCGACCAGCGCGGTTGCGGCCGCAGCACCCCGCACGCCGCCGATCCCACGACCGACATGCGGCACAACACCACCGACCACCTCGTCGCCGACATGGAAGCCGTGCGGAAGCACCTCGGCATCGAACGGTGGCTGCTGTACGGCGGCTCCTGGGGATCGACCCTGCTGCTGACCTACGCCCAGCGGTTCCCGCGCCGGGTCACCGCGATCGTCGTCCACTCGGTCACCACCACCCGCCGCAGCGAGATCGACTGGCTGTACCGCGGTGTGGGCCGGTTCCTTCCCGAGCAGTGGGAACAGTTCGTCGCCGGGTCCGGCGCCACCGCGGGGGACGACGGCATCACCGCCGTGCTGCGTGGCTACGCCGACCTCACCTCCCATCCCGACCGGGACGTCCGCGACCGTGCGACCGCGGCCTGGTGCGCCTGGGAGGACGCCGTCCTCTCGCTGGAGACCACCGGTGCGCCGCCCGTCGGGCACTACACGGACCGACCCGACGCGGACCGGCGCGCCACCGTCCGGATCTGCTCGCACTACTTCGCGGCGGGCGCGTGGTTGGAGGAGGGCGCACTGCTGCGGGACGCGCCCCTGCTCACGGGCATCCCGGGCGTCCTGGTCCACGGCCGCCACGACATGGGCGGGCCGCCGCACACCGCGTGGGAGCTGTGCCGAGGCTGGCCCGACGCCCGACTGACGATCGTGGAGGACGCCGGGCACCTGGGCAACGCCCGCAGCGGCGGTCTCGTCACCGCCGCCCTCGACCGGTTCGCCGACACGACCGACCCCGCCGACCCCGCCGACCCCGCCGACCCCGCCGACCCCGCCGCCCGCTGAACCACCGACGGCCCCGTCCGTCACGACAAGGAGCTCGCCGTGCCCATCGGATCGGATCGCCGCAGGCCCGCGGCGCTGCTGCTGAACGGAACGGTGGGGGCGGGCAAGACGACCACGGCAGCCGCGGTCTCCGACCTGCTCGCCGAGCGCCGCGTGCCGCACGCGGTCATCGACATCGACGAGCTGCGGCGCTGCCGGCCGGCGCCGCCCGGCGACCCGTTCCGCTTCGCGGTGGCACTGGCCAACCTCCGCGACGTCTGCCGGAACCACCTCGCGCTCGGCGCCGAGTACCTGGTGCTCGCGGGTGTCTGCGAGGACGGCGAGCAGCGCGCGCGGCACGAGGGAGCGGTCGGCGTACCGATGACCGTCGTCAGGCTGCGGGTCGCCCCGGAGACCGCGGCCGCCCGGCTGCGCCGCCGTCACGCCACGGACCCCGCCGCCCTCGCCTGGCACCTCGACCGGTGCGGTGAACTCGACGCGATCCTGGACCGTGCCGCCGTCGACGACCACGTGGTGAGCTCGGACGCGTCGCCGCGGCAGACGGCCGCCCGCACCCTGCGGGCCGTCGGCCGGATCTGAGCTGAGAGCGTGTCCGAGACCCGGGCGCCCCTGCCCGGCCGGCCCCCCATGCCGGTACCCGCACCCGACCAAGGAGGGTCATGAAGGTTGTCGGCCTGATCGGCGGCATGAGCTGGGAGTCCACCGCCGAGTACTACCGCCTCCTCAACGAGCTGACGCGCGAGCGGCTCGGCGGGCTCCACTCGTCCCGGTGCGTGCTGTACTCGGTGGACTTCGCCGAGATCGAGCAGCTGCAGGTCCAGGGACGGTGGGAGGAGGCGGGCGAACTCCTCGCCGGGGCTGCGCGGGCGCTGGAGGCCGCCGGCGCCGACCTGGTCCTGATCTGCACCAACACGATGCACAAGGTCGCCGATCAGGTCCAGGCCGCGGTGGCTGTCCCGCTGCTGCACCTGGCCGACGCCACCGCCGACGCGGTGCTGGGCACGGGGCTCCGCACGGTGGGGCTGCTGGGCACCGCCTTCACCATGGAGCAGGACTTCTACCGGCGGCGGTTGCAGGCGCTCGGGCTGACCGTGCTGGTGCCCGGCGCCGACGACCGGGCCCTGGTGCACCGGGTGATCTACGAGGAGTTGTGCCTCGGGGTGGTGCGGGACTCCTCCCGCGAGAGCTACCGGCGCGTCATCGGGGAACTCGCCGCGGCGGGCGCCGAGGGCGTCGTCCTCGGCTGCACCGAGATCGAACTGCTCGTCGGCGCCGGCGACAGCCCGGTGCCGGTCTTCCCCACCACCCGCCTGCACGCCGAGGCCGCGGTCCGCGCGGCCCTGTCCGACGACGCCTAGGCCGTCCTCTCCAGGGCGCTCCCCGGGCCCACGGCGATCCGGACGGACAGCCGTGGCGCCCCGGTGCGCGGTGCCCCGCTTCAGGCCGCGGAGCCGGCGCCCTCGACCGGCCGGCCGGCCACGGGCATGCCGAAGACGTCCGCGATGAGCTCCAGGCTCCGCAGGCGTTCCGCAGCGCCGTGGACGTTGGCGGTCAGCATGAGTTCGTCGGCGCCCGTGCGGGAGACCAGCTCCGTGAGCCCGGCCCGCACCGCGTCGGGGGTGCCGTGCACGGCGTGCGCCAGCCAGTCGTCCGCTATGGCGCTCTCACGCGCAGTGAACGGGTACTGCTCGGCCTCCTCCGGGGTGGCCAGCGGCGCCGTCTCGCCCCGGCTGAGCCGCACCACCGCGAGGGCGCTGGTCAGGAGCTGCCGCCGCGCCGCCGCCTCGGTCTCCGCCGCCAGGGCGAGCACCGAGACCATCGCGTAGGGCCGGTCCAGCACCGCGGAGGGGCGGAACGCGGCGCGGTAGGTCTCCAGCGCCATCATGGTGCCGCGGCCCGCGAAGTGGTGCGCGAAGGAGAACGGCAGCCCGAGCCGGCCCGCAAGCTCGGCGCTGAAGTTGGACGAGCCCAGCAGCCAAATCGGCGGTCTGCCGGTGCTGCCCTGCACGGGCCCCGGCACGGCGTGGACACCGGCGTAGCGATGGCCGGCGGGGAAGTCGTCGTCCAGGAAGCGGGTCAGCTCGTCCAGTGCCTGCGGGAACAGGTCGGCTGCCTCGCGGACGCGGTCGCTGCCGCGGAGCGCCGCGGCCGTCACGCCGTTGGTGCCCGGCGCGCGGCCCAGACCGAGGTCGATGCGCCCGGGAGCGAGCGCCTCCAGCGTGCCGAACTGCTCCGCGACGACGAGCGGCGCGTGGTTGGGCAGCATGACGCCGCCGGAGCCCAGCCGCACCCGGTCCGTCCATGCGGCGAGGTGCGCCAGCAGCACGGCCGGGGAGGAGCTGGCGACGCCGGCCACCGAGTGGTGCTCGGCGACCCAGAACCGCCGGAACCCGCGGGCGTCCGCCAACTGTGCGGTCTCGGTGGTGGCGCGCAGCGCGTCGGCGGCGGTGTGGCCGCTGCCCACCGTTGCCAGGTCGAGCACCGACAGCGGTACCGGCGCCTCGCCGACCGCCCGGCCGCGGATCTCCCCCGCCGGCTCCGTCGAACCCTTCACGTGCTGCCCCTTCCTGTGGCGGTCCTGTCGGGAGTCCGCGGCAGGACACCACCGGAAGCGACCGGCCCGTCCCTGCGGGCTGCGCGGGTGACGCGGTCTGCTGTCCGGCGGCGGCCGCGGTGAGCTCTCCCGTCAAGCGCAACCGGGTGGCGGTGCGCGGCATTCCCGGGCCGCTCGGGTTACCCGGCGGCGTGCCGGTGCCGGGACGGCCGGTCCCTGCCGGGAAGCTGGCGGGCGCCGCGGGCGGCGAGCCGTCTCCCGCCCCGGCCGGGCATCTGCGGCGACCGACCTGAGGAGTGACGACATGGCCATGTGCGAGGTCTGCGGGAACGAGTACCGGATGGCGTTCGAGGTGCGGGTGGCGGGCGCGGTCCACGTCTTCGACTCGCTGGAGTGCGCGGCGCAGCGCATCGCGCCGATCTGCGAGAACTGCGGTTGCCGCATCCTCGGCCACGGGTTGGAGACCGAGGAGGGGCGCTTCTATTGCTGCGGGCACTGCGCCCGGGTGCAGGGGGCGGACCAGTTGGTCGACCACGGCTGACGCGGCCGGTCCCGCGCACCGGGCGCGCCGCGGCCCGCCCGGCAGATCCGCCGGGACGGGGCGGCGGCACGTGCGTGCTCAGGGCAGGTAGCGCTCGACGGCGGCAGGGCCGTGCTCCTCCAGCAGCCGCTTGGCCTGCTCCAGCCGCTCGGGGGTGACGTCCTTCCCCGTGAGCCGCACCAGGTCCTCGGGGTCGACGGGCCCCTCGGCTCCGGTGCGGAGCAGCCGGTCGGGCGTCGGCCCGTCGATCGGCGGGTCCGTCGCCTCGTCCATGAACGGCTGCTCGGGATCGGGTTCGGATGCGTGGGCCATGGTGCACCTCCCGTGCGGGGTCGGCGGCCTCTCCACGGTAGGCGCGGCTCGGGGGAGCCGCATCCGTTGCCCGCCGCGCCCCCGGCCGAACGGGCACGTCGTCAGTCCCACCAGAACGACCAGACGTCCTCGCCGACCAGCGAGGCGGCGTAGCGCGCCAGGGTTCCACCGGGGGTGTTCTGCCAGACGTTGTCGGGGCAGAAAGCGTGGTGCTCGGCCGCGACGCGCAGGGCCGTCGCCTCGTCGCGCGGTGGCGACGCGACGCTCAGCAGCAGGGTGTCGAAACCCATCCCGACGACCCGTGCCCCGAACCGGTCCTCCCAGGAGCGGAGCACCGCCGAGAACGCCGACATGTCGCCGGTGTAGTTGACGGGGCCGCTCCAGCCGCAGCCGGCCGGGGCGTCGGCCGAGCGGTCGGCGGCCACCAGACCGAGCCGGTGGCCGGGGCGAGGCCGGGCCACCGGCGCCCGAAGGGGGCGTGGTCCTCGGCACCCGGCTGCGGCTGCGGCTGCTCCCCGGGGGCAGGCTCCTCCGGCTCCTCCGGCTCGGTGACCTCCGCCCACCAGGCGGCGAGCACGGTGTCCGCGTCGTGGTCCGCTATCGGGGTGCCGGGCGGTTCGTACAGCTCGCCGCAGGGCGCGGCGGCACCGCTGCGGCCGTGGTCGTCGGGGTCCACGAGCAGCGGCCAGAGTCCGGTGGCCGGGTGTTCGGCGGCGAACTGTGCCCAGAGCCCCGGGGGCGCGGGGTCGTCGCTGAGCCACAGCGCCGGCCGCTCGTCCTCCTCCGTCCGGATGACCCGCCCCGGAGGCAGGGCGGCCGCGGGGGCGCGGCCGGGGCGGCTGCCGGTGCCGCAGGCGCCGGTGAACAGTGCGGCCAGGGTGGGGTGCGGTGGTGTCGCGTCGCCGGTGGGCGGTGTCGTGGCTCTCACCGGGACGACGCTAGCCGCCACCACCGACAGCCGACCGCGGGTGACCGCTTCTGTCGGCGCCGCCGCCTACGGTGAACGGCATTGATCGAGACAGCGACCGCCGGGAACACCGCCCGGCTCGGAGGAGGCCCCATGACCGAGGTCGAGATCTGGCGACTGGTGGACCGGGCCACGGAGACGACCGTCGGTGAGATACACGTCGAGGACATGGACTATCCCTGGTTGACGGGGCGGTTCGCGGCACTTCCCGGCTTCGGTTCCTTCCGGCCGCTGTTCGACGCGTTGTCCGACCGGCTGGAGACCGAGGACTGGGACGGGTTCGAACGCGTCCACCGCCGTATCGACGCCGCGCTGGCACTGCACCGCCCCGAGCACGGAGCCGTACCGGACTACCTGATACGGCTCGACGGCGACGAGGCGGCGTTCCGGTGGGCCGACGCACCGTTCCCGGCCCTCTGACCCCACCCCGGCGGCGCCGGCCGCACCGCCCACCCAGCCGCGCGTCCGCCCGTCCGTCCGTCCGTCCGTCCGCCCGTCCGTCCGTCCGCGAACGAGTGCACCGGTCTGCTGAGTCGCCTCCCCCGTCGAGCGGCTGACCCGCCGTCGGCTCGCGGCCGGAGCAAGCGGGCCACTCACGCGGCGGGCGGCGGGCGGGGCAACCGGGGCCGGGCCCGCCGGGAGTCCCGGCCGGCCCGGCCCCGGTGGCGGAGCGAACAGCCCGGCGTCAGGAGGCGGGGGCGGCGTCCTCCGCCGCCTCGAATCCCACCCGGTGCAACTGCCCCGGCAGGTCGTTGACGACGTACAGCTCACCGTCGACGTCGGTACCGAACGCGGTGACCTGGGTCGGGAACGTGCCGACCCGGGCGTCCTCGTACTTACCGCTGCCGTCGGGACGGACGGCCCAGGCGATCGACGAGCAGTAGTCGGTGGCGAGGTACACGCCCTCCGCGAGCTCCGCGTGGCGCTCGCCCCGGTAGACGTGCCCGCCGATCACGGCACAGCCGTCGACCGATGTTCGGTAGGTGAGGACCGGGTCGTGGTAGTCCACGTCGGGGAGGCAGCGTTCCGCGTCGAAGACCTCCAGCCCCTCCAGGCAGGACCAGCCGAGGTTGGCGCCGGCCGCCGCCTCCGGCAGGTGGTTGATCTCCTCCCAGCGGCCCTGCCCGACGTCGGCGATCCACAGCGAGTTGTCGGCCGGGTCGACCGAGAAGCGCCAGGCGTTGCGCAGCCCGGTCGCCCAGATCTCGGAGCGCGCGTCCGGGTCGTCGACCCAGGGGTTGTCCTCGGGGACGCAGTACGGCAGTTCGCCGCAGGTGGAGTTCACGTCGACCCGCACGATGGTGCCGAGCAGCGTGTCGACGCGCTGGCCGTTGTTGTCGGGGTCCCCGGCACCGCCGCCGTCACCGAGGCTCCAGTACAGGAAGCCGTCGGCTCCGAAGGCGAGCTGACCGCCGTTGTGGTTGCTGTAGTTCGGGTGGTCCTGGGAGAGGAGCACCTCGGTGGTGCCGTCGGCCAGGTGGTGGCGGGCCAGCGTGACGTCGCCGGCGGGCGCCGCGGTGTAGGCGAGGTAGACGTGCTGGGTGTCGGCGAAGTCCGGCCCGGTGGCGATGCCGAGGAGGCCGCGCTCGTTGCCGCCGACCGCGATGAGCGAGGTGACGTCGAGCAGCGGCTCGGCCGCCAGGCCGGTGTCAGGGTGGTAGACCCGGACCGTTCCGGCCTTCTCCGTGATGAGCAGCCGGTCGCTGCCGTCGTCGGGCGCGGCGATCGCGGTGGGGCGGGCGAGCCCGAAGGCCAGTTGCTCGGTGGTGACAGCGAGGTCGGTGAGCTCGCCGGGCCCACCGGCGTCGGGGGTTCCGGAGGAGGCGGCCGCCGGCACGCTCTCCGCCTCGTGCGCCTGCGCCGCGAGGGCGCCGTGGGTGAGAGGAGCGGCGGCGGCGAGGGAGAGGGCGAGCAGAGCCCTGACCGTCCAGGTGCGTCGTGACATGGCGACTCCGTCAGCTGTGGGGGATGTACGGCTGTCGTTCCGTCGTGCGTCTGCGTCGTGCGTTGGCGTCGTGCGGCTGTGTCGTGCGCGGCCGCGGTCGGCCACGGCCACGGGGACCGCGAGGTTCGGCTGCGCGGTTCCGGATCGACCGGTCGTGCGGTGTCGCGCGGCGGGGCGCCGCTCGGTCGGCCGCACGGCGGGGCGGAGTGGGGGCTGCCCCGGCGCCGGAGGCCGGCCCGGGTGTTCGGCGGGCCGCGGCGCGACCGTCGGGACGGTAGTGGCGCCCCACGTGACGGCGCCAGGGCACCGGGCCGCTTCCGGACGCGCCAGTTGGGGAGCGCCACGTCGATGCCCTGCTCGATCAGGGTCGGGGTGTCGATGCCGTCGACGGGCTCCTCGGCCGAG